>CAYNUV010000144.1:0-7297 GCA_964400245.1 uncultured Ignavibacteriaceae bacterium | reverse complement strand
AAAATTGTATTATGAAATATAATGTTGCATTTGCATATATACCGGGGCCCAATACGACGGGAAAAATTAGATATGTTACCGGTATAAATGAAAGAACGGGTATGAAGCTTTGTGAAACAAAAGACGGGACTGGTGTTAATGATAATAACCGAACACCAAGACCACGTTATGGACCTGCTGCAAGTGGAGAACATGGAAATTGCAAGTCCCGGTTTTGTGTAAACGACAAATATCATTAAAGGTGAAAAATGAAAAACATTAAAAAACATATAATAATTTTAAAGCTATTGCTTCTGTATAGTATTATACAACCGGTTACTGTTATTGCACAAACTATTTCATTTCCTCCCATTATTGTTGCAGCTTCAATAAATGAATCGGGATCTCCTGAAATTTACAATGGCTGGCCGTTATTGGTTTATGTAACAATTATGAATGAAAATGCCTTCGATGAAAATGTACCTGTTAATTTATCCCCAGACTGGAAAAACTCACTTCATTTTATAGTTAAAGATTCAGCGGGCAATATAGTTTCGTGGCCGTTTCATTTAGTTACTACTGCTGATGAAAACATTATACTGGATAGTTTAAATTATATCCAAATTGGTTATTGGTTAGAAGTGCAGGATATAAATCAAATTCCAGCCGGATACTATGAACTTACTGCTGTATTGGATTCAACTGCATATTTAAGTTTAGGTAATAATTTTTCCAGTGCAGAAAGTGCTTCAATTAAAATAAAAATCTCAAGCGAACCCGGCTCACTTACAAATGATGAAAGGACGGAAAAGGATTTACTTTTAACAAAGCTCAATATTTTAAAAAAAGATTATAGCACAGCCTTAGAGTATTTGAGCGGAATTCTGGGATATAATCCAAATAATATTAATTCTTTATACTTAATCGGAATGTTATTCGAAATTGAAGGTGATTATGGCGGTGCGCTTTACGCATATTCAAAAGCAATAGATATATTCTATAATAATAATCCTGATCCGATTGAACCCCCGGTTGAATTATTAAGAACACGAAACGCTTTGTTTTATAAAATTAATAATTCAGAATCATTTAATGTTACTTTTGCTGCAAAAGACACAACTCATCCATTCTATAATTCAGGCAGTCCTTTTTGTTACTATATAGATAATATTCCGTTTAGAGAGTTAGAATTGATAAGAGGAAAAACATATACTTTAAGGATGAATGATATTCCATCAACTGATCCATTTTATTTTTCTACTGATATTAAAGGAGGAGGCTTAGCTCCTTATACCGATGGAGTGAACGGAGCTCCGGCTGACGGCAACAATATTATCACATTTGTTGTAGGTAATAGCGCACCGGATGTTTTGTATTACCAAAGCTCAATAAATGAATTTGTGGGATGGAGAATTAATGTGACTGATATGGATACTTCTGGGTCCGTGATAAACCCAAATAACCCAAATAGATATTCTCTTTCTTTGGCTTATCCTAATCCATTTAATCCAACAACAACAATTCAATACTCAATTCCAGAACAATTTTATGTAACACTGAGGGTATATGATATTCTAGGAAGAGAGGTTGCTACTTTGGTTAATGAAGAAAAACTTGCCGGAAGCTATCAAGTTGAATTCAACGCAGCAGGATTGTCAAGTGGAATTTATTTCTACAGAATACAAGCTGGCGGATATGTTGAGACAAAAAAGATGATACTAATGAAGTAAGAAACTTAATTGTTTGCTATCTCTTTCTATTTATATCTTCAAAGCCTCAGAATTTTATCTGGGGCTTTTTATTAAATTTACACTTCAGGTTTTCACTTCTGTATTATGCAGATAAGTTTAAATAATAATATTTTTGTAACTAAAATGAATTACTTATCCGGTGTAGAATTATATTATTCTTCCTCTGAGAAGATAAAAGAAAATAACATTACTATTACCAATGATGACCATAAGCATATTGTAAAAGTAATGCGCCACTCTGTTGGAGATGAGATTTATATAACTGATGGAAAAGGGAAAATATTCTTAACGATTATCAAAGAGATTAAAAAAGATTCCTTAATTGCTTTCATAAAAAAAGTATTGCAGTATGAAAATGATTTTTCAAATATCTATTTCTGCATTCCTAAACTAAAAAGCAGTGATCGTTTTGAATTTGCTCTTGAAAAATGTACTGAACTTGGTATAACAAATTTTATCATCTTTGATTCTGAAAGAGCAATTCATAAATCAGAAAAAATTATAAGGTGGCAGAAGATTGTTCTTGCAGCAATGAAACAATCTTTAAGGAGTTATTTACCAAATATAACAGTCATTAACTCTTTAAATGATATTTTTAAACTTGATGGAAATAAAATAATCCTCGAACAGAATTCAGAAAAGAAAATTTCCGAATTGAAATTAAAGAAAGAAGAGAAATATTATTTTATATTTGGTCCTGAAGGTGGATTTACAAATGATGAATTAATTATGTTTAATGAAGGTCAAAAATATCAATTAGCTGATAATCGCTTAAGAACTGAAACAGCAATTATTAAATGTGCATCAATTATAACACAATAGAGATAATTTTTAAAAACCTACGGGGTTTTCTGAAACCTCTGAGGTTTGGACTATATTTATCATTACTTACAATATTTTCTCTAATTTTTGTCAGTTGTTCAAGCTCAACACGCTTTGGTAAGGAAGATTCAGAATCAGAGACGAATGAAACTGATGACGAAAATTCTGAAATCATTGAAACAGTTGAAGGAGTTGCATCATATTACTCTGATGAATTTCATGGAAAAAAAACTGCTAATGGGGAAACTTATGATATGTATGCTCTTACCGCAGCGCATAAGACTTATCCTTTTAATACTGAAGTTAGAGTTACAAATCTTTCAAATGGTAAATCAATTGTGCTAAGGATAAATGACAGGATGCCGGGTTATAAAGGAAGAATAATTGATGTTTCTTTTCAGGCTGCGAGGGAGCTTGGAATTTTAATAACCGGCACTGCAGATGTTAAGATTGAAGTTTTGAAATGGGGCGAGTGAAAGTTTCGTTTTATAATAATCCAGGTTATTGTTCTTACTGTAAACCGTTGAAACTGTTGAGATAGTAAATGTTTTTCTTGCTAACACCGGGATTAATCCCGGTGTTAATGAAAATAAATCACAAAATAATTAACCGTTTTAACGTTTTAAAAATCTATAGTAAACTTAATTTTAATATTTAACAAACCTGATGGAGTTTTAAATTGGAATGGATTACAGATCCGCAGTATTTAATAGCTTTTTTAACATTAACTGTTCTTGAAATAGTTCTTGGCATTGACAACATTATTTTTATTTCTATAGTGTCAGGAAAACTACCGGAAGTTCAACAGCCAAAAGCAAGGCTTGTAGGTTTATCCCTCGCAATGATTATGAGAATACTTCTGTTACTTTCACTTACATGGATAATGCGGTTAACATCTCCTCTATTTGAAATTTTATCTCAACAAATCTCCGGGCGAGATTTAATTTTAATTGTTGGCGGTTTATTTCTTATTGGTAAAAGTACTTTTGAAATTCACGATAAGCTTGAAGGTGAAGAAGGAAGCAAATCCTCACAAATCTTTCCTTCGTTTACAAGTGTAATTATCCAGATACTTCTTCTCGATATTGTTTTCTCACTCGATTCAGTGATAACTGCAGTTGGAATGGTTGATAAAGTAGGAGTGATGATTGCTGCCGTTGTTGTAGCTGTAATTTTTATGATGATCTTCTCTTCTCCAATAAGCAATTTTGTTCATAAGCATCCAACTATAAAAATTCTTGCATTAAGTTTTTTAATCCTGATTGGTTTATCACTCCTTGCGGAAGGTTTTGATCAGCATATACCTAAGGGCTATATTTATTTTGCAATGGCCTTTACAGTATTTGTTGAAATGCTGAATCTGAGAATAAGAAGTAAGAGCAAACCGGTAAAACTTAAAGAAGCTTATGTGGAAGAAGAAAAATAATTAACTATTAAGAGTATAAAGAATAGAGGTATAAAATATTTATATACCTCTGTTCTTCAAGTGTTTCTATTCTATTCTTTACTTTTAATTTTGTCTAATTCTTTTTTTACACTCGCCCACCAATCGTTTTTAATGATATCATATTTTGCTTTTTGTTTTTCATCAAGCGAAAGTTCAATCTTTGCATTTAGATTTTTCTGATTCTCTTCGGTGGGATTATTTAAATAATCATTTAATAATAATTTAATTTCATCAGACTGTTTATCGGTTAATAAAACTTTATGCTGTAATTTAATGACAAGATCTTCTGTGGCTTTTGCAGAAGTTTGTGCATTTACTGTATTAATCAGGAAAAAAGTAAAGATTACTATTGCAAAACAAGTTAATAATTTATTATTTTCTCTATTAATCATTATTGATTTCCTTCTAAAAATTTGTTATTAAAACTAACATCCCTGAGAGGGAATGTCAATGTTATAATAGTTGTACAATTACATCATAAAAGGAGTTGTTATGAATTTAGTTAAACATTCATTTATCCTGTTTTTCTTTTGTTGTTTGCTTTTACCAGATGTTTCAGCTCAAAGTTCCCCAGAGATTAATCCTTCAGAAGATGCTTTTTTTAAAGACCTTATTGGCCAGATGCATTTTATCGAGGGAAGACTTGTTTCCTTAGCTGAAGCAGTGCCAGAGGATAAATACAACTGGAGACCTTCGGAAGGTGTTAGATCTATTGGTGAAGTCTATACTCACGCTGGAGGTGCAAACTATTTTCTTCTTTCTTTTTTAGGTGGGAAAATGCCGGAAGGATTTAGTCCAGATTATGAAAAGACTTTGACCAAAAAATCAGATATAATTAAAATGATAAAAGATTCATATGAATATGCAAGAAACTTTATAGCAACTTTAAAAACGGAAGATCTGGATAAAGAAGTGGAATTGCCCTTTGGAAAATTCAATCAAAGGAATGTTTTATTTATTGTGATGAACCATGGTCATGAACACTTAGGCCAATCAATTGCTTATGCAAGATCAAACGGAATTACTCCTCCATGGTCTGAAGGCGATTAACACCTTCGAAGTTTTTAACCCATATTAAACTCATTCCTGAAAAAGGAATGAGTTTTTTCTTTTTATTTTAATTATTTTTATTGAGAAAAAATAAATTGATTGAAAATTCTGCAAAACAGTTGGTGGATAAGTATATAAATCTTCTTAGGTATGAGGGATTTGATATTTCTGATTCTGCAAAAAAAGATTACTGTTTTGAAGCAACGATTAAATCAAACAAAGAGTCTATTAGACTTCAGGTTTATTTTGGAAAGAAAGGAATAAAAACAATCCTGCAAGGAAATAAAGAAAGTGATGTTTATAAAAAAATCAATTCGATTTTATTCGGGGACAAGCTTTTTAATTCACTGGAAATAATAGAACCCGATTCGTATATAGGAATTGATGAATCAGGTAAAGGAGATTACTTTGGGCCTTTAGTAATTGCAGGAGTTTTTGTTGATAGTGAAATAAAAAAAGATCTTGTAAAGATTGGCGTTAAGGATAGTAAACTCTTATCCGATTATCAGATTATAAAGATTGCTGAAGGAATTAAGAAGGTTCCTTCTTTAAATTTTAACGTTGTAACAATTAATCCTGAGAAATATAATCAGCTTTATACTAAGATAGGAAATGTAAATAAGCTTTTGGCCTGGGGGCATTCCCGGGTACTCGAAAATCTGTTATTGAAAGTTAAAACATTAGATGCAGTTAGTGATAAATTCGGGAATGAAAATTACATTATTAAGAGTTTAATGTCTGAAGGAAAAAAAATAAACCTGATACAAATAACTAAAGGTGAACGTTTTATTGGTGTTGCAGCTGCATCTGTGCTTGCAAGAGAAAAGTTTGTGAACTGGTTTACTAACCAGGAAAAACAATTTAAAATAAATTTACCCAAAGGAGCTTCATCACTTGTTGAAGAAAAAGCAAAATCTTTAGTAAGTAAATCCGGTGAAGAATTTCTTTCGAAATTTGCGAAGTTGCATTTCAAAACAACAAAGAAAATTATTACAGTAAAGGAGTAAACGAACAGGATGGGAAAGTCAAAAATAAGAAGGATAGGAATATTAACTGGTGGTGGAGATTGCCCCGGATTGAATGCGGTTATAAGAGGAGTTACTAAACCAGCACAAGATTATGGCATGAATGTGTATGGAATTATTGATGGCTTTGAAGGTCTTGTTGAAGGTAGAGCACGTGAGTTGAAAGACGCTGATGTTTCAGGAATTCTTGCACTTGGCGGAACAATCCTTGGTTCTTCAAATAAAGGGGATCCTTTTCATTGGCCTGTTGAAAGAGGAGATAAAATTGAAATAATTGATAAATCTGAAGCGGCTCTGAAAAATTATAAGACCTGGAACCTCGATGCACTTATTGCAATTGGTGGAGATGGTACAATGCACATTTGCAATAAATTATCTAAGATGGGAATAAATGTAGTTGGTGTTCCAAAGACAATTGATAATGATCTTGATGCAACTGATGTTACATTCGGTCATGATTCCGCAGTATATGTTGTTATGATGGCTTTAGACAGGTTGCATACAACCGCATCTTCGCATCATCGGGTTATTGTTTGTGAAGTTATGGGAAGATATGCAGGATGGATTGCTTTAAATGGTGGTATAGCAGGAGGAGCTGATATTATTTTAATTCCGGAGATTCCTTTTTCGTGGGAAAAAATTTATGACAAAATTCACAAACGTCAGTTGATGGGAAAGAAGTTCAGTCTTGTTTGTGTTGCAGAAGGTGCAAAAGCGCAAGGTGAACAATTAGTTGTTAAAGAAACAGATATAAAAAGAACCGATCCCATTCAACTTGGAGGAATTGGAGCTGTTGTAGCAAAAAATATTGAAAAGAATACCGGCAGAGAAACAAGAGTTACTGTGCTTGGGCATTTACAACGCGGAGGAAGTCCTACTCCATTCGATAGAATTCTTTCTACAAAATTCGGAGCTTTTGCAATAGAACTTGCAAGCCAGGGAAAGTTTGGCAGAATGGTTGCTTTAAAAGGAAACGAAATAAAAAATGTTAAGATTGAAGACGCAATTGGAAAACAAAAACTTGTTCAACCAGATAATCAAACTGTATTTGCAGCAAAATCTGTTGGTATTTCGTTTGGGCAATGACAGCATTTAATTTGATTTTACAGTGGGCTTACATATATTTGAGCGCTCAATTTTAACTAATAAATTTTGATAATTAAATAAAGTTTTTTGAAATATAATTTATAAGGGGTCGTAGTTCAGTTGGTTAGAACGCCGGC
>CAYNUV010000143.1:0-7329 GCA_964400245.1 uncultured Ignavibacteriaceae bacterium | reverse complement strand
ATAAAATTAAGAAGACGGGAAAGAAATCTTCTTCAAAACAAGGAACTGAATCTTAAGGAACTTTTTAATACTGTTCAGAATGTGTTGAAAAAAGTTTCCGGTAAAGGAATCCTGAGTGAGTCTCCTTCAAAGGATAGTATTGCAGTAAGAGAAGGAAATATTGACAGGATCGAACCATCAAGCATGTATGCTACTGTAACATCAACAAGAGATGAAGTTGCTAAGGAAATAAACAGAAGTATTTATCCCGCAAATGTTAAAGATATTCTCATTGAATATGCATCTCATTTTGTATTCCCTGATTTAATATACAGCAAGGAACAAACTGAAGAAGAAATACGGCAAGTGAAAAATAATGTATCAAGATATACAGGGATAGTTAATGAGAATGAAAGAATTATTGCTAAGCATGACCTTGTAACAAACGAAGCAAAGCTGAAAATTGATTCCTATAAAATAGCCAAAGGAGAAGTAATTGGTGAAGAAGGATATGTAATACAGTTAGCCGGTAACTTTCTTCACATTGCTTCTTTAATGGCTTTGCTAACTATTTATCTCTTTCTTTTTAGAAAAAAGATTTTTCATGATAACCAGAAACTGGTGCTGTTCCTGATTCATTTCCTGTTTATTTCTTTTGTAACATATCTTATAAATAATATTAATATCAACGCCCCGATGCAGTATTTAATATTCATTCCTGCTGCATCTATGCTTCTTACAATTGTTTTCGATTCCCGTGTAGGATTTTATTCAACAGTAATCATGGTTCTTATCACGGGAGCTTTACGTGGAAACGATTATACATTTTCGGTTATAAATTTGTTTGCCGGTGCTTTAGCAGTTTATACTGTGCGCGATATTAAAAACCGTTCTCAAATTTACAGGTCGTTCTTCTACATTTTAATTGGTTATGTTGTAACAGTCTTGGCATTCAGTCTTGAGCGATTTGCATCGTGGGACAGCATTTTGATAGAGCTTGCCTTTGCAGGAACCAATGCTTTAATCAGTCCTGTTCTTACATATGGTTTATTAATCTTTTTTGAAAGATTATTTAAAATCACAACTGATCTTACATTGCTCGAGCTTTCAAATTTCGATAAACCTTTACTTAAAGATTTATCAAGAAAAGCTCCGGGTACATTCAACCATTCCATGACTATGGGAACACTAAGTGAGGCTGCCGCAGAAAAAATCGGAGCTAATCCTTTGCTTACAAGAGTCGGGGCTTATTACCACGATGTCGGCAAAACTTTAACGCCGCAGAATTTTGTCGAGAACCAGTTGAATAATAAGAATATTCATGAGGATTTATCGCCCGAACAAAGTGTTCAGCTGATTGTTAACCATGTTAATGAAGGAATTAAGCTTGCTGAAGATCATAATCTACCGAAAGAAATAATAGAATTTATTCCAATGCATCACGGTACAATGACAATGTCTTTCTTCTATGAAAAAGCAAAAAAACTTTATGGAGAAGAGAAAGTTGATATAAATGAATACAGGTATCCCGGTCCAAAGCCAAATACAAGAGAAACAGCCATAGTTATGCTTGCTGACGGATGTGAATCTGCGGTGCGGGCTATAGAAGAACCGGATGCATTTAAAGTTGAAAATATAATTGAAAATATAATCAGGTCGAGAATTGCAGACGGCCAGCTTGATGAATCGCCAATTACTTTTAGTGACATCAGTAAAATAAAAGAAGCTTTTATCAGCATTCTGCTTGGACAGCATCATAAACGGATTCGTTATCCAAAGCAGGATGAAATTGAAAAGGGAGTTGATGCCGAAAAAGCAGAGAAATGAAAATCTTCCTTAAAGAATACCTTAACGTTCTTCGGCTTGAAAAAAATCTCTCAGAGAATACAATCATATCTTACCGGAATGATATAACCACTTTAATCGGGTTTCTTGAATCAGAAAACATAACTGATTTATCCGGTGTTGATCACAAATTGCTCAACTCATTTTTCAGTAATCTCCAGAAACTTGGATTGAGCAAAACTTCTGCAGCAAGATACTATTCATCCATTAAAGGATTCTTCAAATATCTTTTTTCCAACAGTTATATAAAATCAAACCCGGTTGAAAAAGTTTCTCCTCCGAAGCTTTCAAAAAGTCTTCCTTCAGTTTTATCAGTTGAAGAAATGGATAAGATTTTATCAATGCCGAATCCTGATGATAAACTTGGTCTTCGCGATAAAGGAGTTCTTGAAGTTTTATATGCCTGCGGGTTAAGAGTTTCTGAGCTGATTAATTTAAAAGTATCTAATCTTCTTTTTAATGAAGAAATAATACGTGTATTTGGTAAAGGTTCAAAAGAAAGGCTTGTGCCGATTGGAAGCAGCGCCGTAAAATGGACAAATGAATATCTTAAAAAAAGCCGGCCGCTTCTTGAGAAAAGATCTAAGAGTGAAAACATTGTTTTTCTTAATAGCAGGGGAACTAAACTTTCCCGGATGGGTATCTGGAAAATTGTTGATCGCTACACTAAAGAAGCCGATGTAGAAAGAGAAGTTCATCCTCATACATTCAGGCATTCTTTTGCTACACATCTGCTTGAGGGCGGTGCAGATTTGAGAGCAGTCCAGGAAATGCTTGGGCATGCGGACATTTCTACAACTCAGATTTATACTCATATTGACAGAGATTATATTAAACAAATGCACAGGGATTATCATCCGAGAGGCTGAATGAGATTACAGGGAATATTTATTTTTGTTTTTTTCACATTCATTATGCAAAGCTGTTCAGATAAAGAGGTGAGGGAAAAACAGGAAATTAAACCTATTCAGGAAATTATTTTCACTGATTTAGTTTTTGTGGGAACAGCCGATAAGCCGGAGCTTTTTAGATATGATTTAAAGGATAAATTAATACAGCCGGTATGGTCGCATAAAAAAGAAAAAATTGTTGAGCTATCTTATTCACCTGACAGAAAAATTCTTTTTTTTCTGACAGCAAAAACGTGGGGAATATCCGGCAATATTCCGTTCATCAATGATGTTAAGCTTTATATGATCAACACAGAAACATTTAAGGTAAATTTTATTGAAAAGATTGGAACCGGAATCCAGGTGTTTTCACAATGGGAAAATGAATCTTCCTTCAAAGTAATTTTAAACTATGTTGATAAAACCATTTCATCTTACATTAATCAAAACACAAGACTGTTCAATTCTTTTGGAAAGAAGGTAAGCGATGAAATTAAAACTTTTGATCTTACAAAAGATGGTTATCCGCAACTTGGAAAAAATATAAATTTTAGTTCCGGTAAATTTTTTCTTGAAAAATCCGCAGGAGATTCAATTGTTTATATCAGTGATATTGAAGAAGATGAAAGATTTCAAATCACAAAAACAAAACAGAATATTAATCGTATTGAATGGCTAAGTGAAGTGAATGCGGTTATTTTTTCAACCTTAGATGTTTCTTTGATTGACAAACGTGTTAATGAAGATTCTATAGAAACATCCGGAATATATTTATATTCTTTAAATGAAAAGAAGATAAAAGAAAAGTGGTTAGGAAGCGGGTATAAAAATTTTGAGCTAATTAATAATTACTTGATTTTAGATACAGGGTTTGAAAAGAATTCAATTATTATTTTGTTTGATTTACAAGAAGAAGAGACAATTGATACAATAAAAATTAATAGCGGCTGTGGTTTGAGGAATATCCCGGTTATTGATTATGGACTATAATTTATAAGACAATTGAAAAAGCAAGTTTTAATAAAACACGATTAGCAATCAAAACAATGAACGAAAAATTATCTGCAGTAATATTAACTTATAACAGCGAAGATAATATTAATAGATGCTTGCAAAGCATTAATTGGGCAGATGAGATTATTGTTATAGATTCATTCAGCAAAGATAAGACTCTTGAAATTGTCGAATCATACAAAGCGAGAATTTTTCAGAATGAATATAAAGGATATTCGAAGCAATTAGAGTATGGTATTAATCTTGCGAAAAATAATTGGATATTAGTACTGGATTCAGATGAAAAGCTTACCGGTGAACTTGTAAATGAGATAAAGTTAGTTCTTCAAAATCCACAGGATGTTGGCGGTTATGAAATTCCACGAAAAGTTTTTTTCCTCGGCAGATATATTCGTCACGGCGGATGGTACCCTGATTACCAATTCAGGTTATTCAAGAAAGATAAATCGGAACCAATACATCTTGAAGTTCATGGTGCTTATACAACAACATATAAAAAGGAAAAGCTAAGCGGAGAAATTATTCATTACACGTACAGAAACTTATATGATTACATTAATAGAATGAATATTTACACTTCTCTTGATACAGACAATAAACTCAAACAAAACCCGGGAAGAAAAATTAAATGGTATAATTTTATTTTAAACCCACTCTCTGTTTTTTTTAGAATGTTTTTTTTCAAAAAAGGTTACAAAGATGGAATGCAGGGATTTATAATTGCGCTGGTCTCAGCATTTTATAATCTCGTTCTATATGTAAAAGCATGGGAATATCAAATGAGCGCAAAATATAAATATGCTAAGCCTCCTATTACTAATATTGAGCTTAACCATTTTCGAAAGCGTGGAGATAATGATTAAGTCATTATTTTTTTTCTTAAAAGGATTTAAAGATTGGATACGAGATTTGCTTATATCATTCGCTGACTATACCCAAGTATGGGAATTACAGACAAAACTGAAAATAAAAGTCAACTTTTTCTGTCAAATAATTTTTTAATTCGTTTTGTTATGGGTTCTATAAAAATTATAATCTTTCTTATCCAATCAGGAGGCTGTGTATCAAGTTTAGCATCAAAATTCCAGTTTGCTTGTTGGATTCTTCCCTGCATTACTTTGGGATGTGAACCGAAAAATCTTTTTAAATGCCCAAAGTGATTGTAGTTTATAAAACTTTCCGCAAATACTGCAGTTTCTTTATCTGTATGATAGAGTTTGTGAAAATCAATTCTCTTTAAGGTCATTTTATCCGGCGGTTTTACCCAACCGTAATGATAAATTTCTGCTTTAATAGGGACTACACTCAAAAATGAACCATCTGTATGTTTAAAATTTGTTGCATCACCCCAGGAAACCACATTATTACTTCTTCTGATTATCCTTGTTTCGGTTGGGTACCAATCCCTGTTATTGTCCTGGTAGTAATCGTAGCTGCCATAAAAATGTTTGTATTTAAATTTTAGCCCTTCAACATCATGCCTGTTATGAAATTGCTCCATGCTTGCTTTAATAACAGGAATATATTTTTCGTGAAGTATTTCATCAGCCTGGATGTAAAAGCACCAGTCACCTGAACATTTAGTTAAAGCTTTATTAGTTTCGATTGAGAGAACTTTCCCGCCTTCGCGAAGACTCATATCCCAGGTGCTCTCAATAATTTTTATTTTATCATTTTTTAATGAACGAACCACATTCAGAGTTTCGTCTTCAGAGTCACCAACATTTATTATAAATTCATCACAGAGTGGAAGAATGGAAGTGATTGCCTCAATGAAAGGATAGAAATATTTTATCCCGTTTCTTACAATGCCGAACCCGGATACTTTCATTATAAACTAAACTGCATGTTATAGAGTTTGTTATACAAACCGTTAAGCTTTAATAATTCTTTGTGAGTTCCCCTTTCAACAATATGTCCTTTTTCAAGAACAATTATTTTATCAGCATTCTGAACAGTGCTTAACCTGTGTGCAATTACAATTGAAGTTCTTCCCTGCATCAGCCTCTCAATAGCTTGTTGGACAAGCATTTCAGATTCAGTATCAAGTGAAGAAGTAGCCTCATCCAGGATAAGAATCGGAGGATTTTTAAGAAGTGCACGAGCAATGGATAATCTTTGTCTTTCACCACCGGAGAGTTTAACACCTCTGTCTCCGATTAATGTATTATATCCATTTTTAAGAGGTGAAATAAAACCGTGTGCATTAGCAGCTTTAGCAGCTTCTAATATTTTTTCCATAGATAAATCCTGAAGCCCGTAAGCAATATTATTTCTTATTGTATCATTAAAAAGGATGGTTTCCTGTGTAACAATTCCCATAAGTGATCTTAAAGATTTAATTTTAATTTTCCTGATATCAATTCCATCAATAAGAATTGAACCGGAATCAACATCATAGAAGCGCGGGATCAGATCAACAAGGCTTGATTTACCTCCACCGCTTGGGCCTACAATAGCAAGTATTTCGCCTTTATTTATTTGGAGGTTTATGTCATTAAGTATTATTTCACTCTTTTCATATTTAAAGCTTACATCTCTAAATTCTATTTTGTCATTGAAGACTTTCAGCTCAAGCGAGTCAGGCGTATCAAATATTTTAGGTTTTGT
Organism: uncultured Ignavibacteriaceae bacterium; assembly: GCA_964400245.1. GTDB lineage: Bacteria > Bacteroidota > Ignavibacteria > Ignavibacteriales > Ignavibacteriaceae > RBG-16-34-14. Next base: position 991 of record CAYNUV010000143.1, on the reverse strand, counting down.
ATTCAGCACTTCATAAACTCTGTCCGAGGCAGCCGTACCTTCTTTTATACTGTTGAACATTTGTCCAAACAGTTTTAAAGATGGAAGCATTTGGAAGAAAATACCAAGGTAAACAAAAAAAGCACCCGGCGTCATTACATTCTTGCCCAATACTATTTCAGTTCCAATAAAGTATAGAATGATTGTAATTGACAGGATTCCAAGAACTTCAGTGATTGGTCCGGCAAGTGCACGCCTTCTAACGAGGCTTTTTATAATAGAAAAATAATTTTTTTCTGAATCCGTAAACCTATCTATCTCATACTGTTCCATGTTAAAAGCTTTTACAATCCGCATAGCTCCGAATGTTTCATCCAGCATTGAAGTAATGTCTGCAATTTTTTGTTGTGATCTTATGCTTCTGCGTTTTAGAGAGTCCCCGATTTTTGCAAGCAGGAATCCGCTTAACGGCATTATAAGATAAATAAGGAGCGTTAACTTCCAATCAAAAACAAAAAGTACAATTGAAAAGGTAAGAATCAAAGGAGGGTCTCTGAAAATAGAGTTTATAACTGCAATTGCAGAATCGCGGATTATCTGAACATCATTAATAATTCTTGAAATGAGTATTCCTTTTTTTTCTTCTGTGAAATAACTAAGCGATAGATTATGGAAATGTGTATAAAGTGCTAATCGAATATCCCTTATCATTCCTTGTTCTACAATTGACATAAAAAAAGTTTGGAAATAAGAAAAAATATTTTTGATCACAAAGACTGCAACTATTAGTACAGACAGATATTTTATTAGTTCTATTTTGGAGTATCGCTGCGTAAGTACGAAAAGATGATAAGATATATAATCTTTTAGATCCAGGATACTTACATCACCTTTGGGCACTACATTTTTTGTCTCAGTAAATAACAAATCAATAAAAGGCATTATCATCCCAATTGACAGGAGATTGAAGATGACAAAAAGAAGCATGCAACTGTTGGCGAAAATAAGTTGC
>CAYNUV010000142.1:0-7337 GCA_964400245.1 uncultured Ignavibacteriaceae bacterium | reverse complement strand
CAAATGGAAAAACAGATTCATCTTTCTGTTTTTGCAAGTGAATTTAAATTACGCGGGGAAATGTATAAGCTTGTATCTCTCCAGGATATCCGCAGCGAACTTGAAAGAGAAAGACTTTCACAGGAACTTGAAATTGCCAGACAGCTGCAATTAAGACTGCTGCCCGGAACTAACCCGGAAATTCCCGGCTATATCATTCAGGGTTTCTGTTTGCCGGCAAAAGAAGTCGGCGGTGATTATTATGATTTCATAGAACTTGCAAATAATAAAATCGGGATAGTAATTGCAGATGTTTCCGGCAAAGGTCTTCCTGCAGCAATTTATATGACATTTACAAAAGGAATTTTTATTTCATTTTCAAAAACAGATATATCACCAAAAGAAGCTTTAATAAAAGTGAACCAGTTTCTTTACCAGGCACTTAGAAAAGGTTCTTTTGTAACTATGTGTTTTGCAGTTCTTGATTATGACAAGAACGAATTAACAATTACAAGAGCCGGGCATGAGCCTCTTCTTCATTTAAGTAATAACAATAATGAAATAACTGAAATTAAGCCGAAAGGAATTGGACTTGGACTTGAGGAAGGAAAGATTTTTGAATCGAGTTTTGAAGAAGAAACAATAAAATTAGCCGAAAAAGATCTTGTTGTTTTTTATACGGACGGGCTTTCCGATTCGCGGGATTCAGCAAAAAATAATTATGGTATTGGAAGACTAAAAGATTTTATAAGAAGGAATTATGAACTTCCGCTTGCCCAGGTTGTTACTGAAACGATAAATGATGTAAAAACTTTTTCGGGTGATACTCCGCAGTATGATGATATGACTTTAATTGCCGTGAAACGGAAATAAATGGAAAACAGAAATTATTTTTTGATTAATTAAGTAAGTCAAACAGAAATAATTTGACAATTACTTACATTTATTTTACTTACAAATTGGGTAAATTAGAAATACAAATTTAGTAATAAGGTATCCATCAAATGAAAAACAATAATTTATTTAATAAGTTTGAGTCTCTCCCGGCTGAGGCACAAAAACAGGTAATAGTATTTATCGAGTTTTTACAAAAAAGATATGAGTTAAAGACCAAAAAACCTCGTACAGGTAAATCTCTCTTGAAGAATAAAAAATTTGTCGGGCTGTGGAAAAATAGGAAAGAATTAGATGATAGTTCTTCATGGATAAAAAATTTAAGAGAAAAAGAGTGGAGAGAAATTGCCAAATAGTATTTGCATAGTTGATTCTGATATACTTATTGATATTGGTAGAAAGGATAATACCGCAATTGAACGCTTAGAAAGTGAAGAGAAAAAATCGATATTGGCAATAAGTTCAATCAGTCAAATGGAGTTAATTGTTGGCTGTAGAAATAAAACTGAATTAAAATACTTAGAAAAATTCTTAGATGATTTTGAAATAATTAGTTTGAACTATGAAATCACTCAAAAAACAATTGAACTTTTAAAAGAATACAGACTCAGCCATGGATTGCTGATTCCGGATAGTATTATTGCAGCTACTTCGCTAATATTTGATGCTTCGTTATTAACAAAAAACCAAAAAGATTTTAAATATATTAAAGAGCTTAAGCTTTTGAATTATCCATGAGAAGTAATAAATCTCCCAATTTCATTCCCGGGGCATATGATTTCAATGCTTTAATTAAATAAATGAAACGTCCCGTCAATTTTATTTTTAAGAATTTCACCTTCAATATTCTTATCCGCGTTTTTCTTTTTTCAGGCGGGATCATCCTGTTCCTTTATATTTTACTTAACACAGAACTCTATGCAACCCTTGTTGTTGTATGCATCTTTACAATTTTCACTCTCTATTCACTGATTCATTATGTAAGTATAACCAACCGGCAGCTTTCAAGATTTTTATTATCAATCAAGCATTCTGATTTTTCGCAATCGTTTGTTAATACAACGCTCGGTTCTTCATTTGAAGATCTTAATAAATCTTTTAATGAAGTAATACAAAAATTTCTTGCAACCAGAACTGAGAAGGAAGAGAATGCAAGGTTTTTGCAGACTGTCATACAACATGTTGGTGTTGGGTTAATGTCTTTTAACAGTAAAGGTGAGATTGAGTTTATAAATAATGCGGCAAAAAAATTACTTAACATCAATCATATTACAAACATCTCGATGTTGAATAATATTACTGAAGGTTTAACAGAAAAGTTTTTAAATCTTAATTCAGGGGATAAAGCCGCAATAAAAATTACAACCGAGAATGAAATTATTCAGCTTATAATTTACGCAACTGAGTTTAAACAGAGAGACCAGAAATACACACTCGTTTCACTTCAGAATATTGAAACAGAACTTGAAGAGAAAGAGATGGAAGCCTGGCAAAGATTAATTCGGGTGTTAACTCACGAGATTATGAATTCAATTACTCCCATTTCTTCTCTGGCAGGAACAGTTACAACAATTCTTTCAAACAATAATAAGTTTGATGAAGAAGTGTTAGAAGATATTAAATCTGCAATTACAACAATTAGAAAAAGAAGCGAAGGTCTAATTCATTTTGTAGATAATTATCGAACACTTACAAAAGTGCCCAAACCAGATTTCAGGATTTTCCAGATAAAAGAATTGTTCAGGAATATTGAAAAGCTGATGATCTCCGAATTAAAAGAAAAAAACATTAAATTTTCCACGAAAGTTGAACCGGAAACTCTTGAACTAACGGCAGACTCAGAACAGGTTGAGCAGGTAATAATTAATCTTATGGTCAATTCAATCTTTGCATTGGATGGAAATGACAATCCTGAAATTTCATTAACGGCAAACCTTGATGAAAAAGGAAAAGTAATGATCAGGGTGATTGATAATGGGCCTGGAATTCCTGAAGGAGCCGTTGATAAAATTTTTATTCCATTTTTCAGTACAAAGAAAAGCGGTTCGGGAGTTGGTTTAAGCTTATCCAGGCAAATAATGCGTTCACATGGCGGTAACATAAGAGTAAACTCCAAACCGGGAGAAACAATTTTTACTTTAAGATTTTGAGCCTTGCAAACATAAATCCCATCCGAAAAATGTTCTTTCCCGCGAAAACAGGAATCTATGCGCTAACCTCGAAGGTTAAGTGCATTGAATCAGCAAAAATTTTACTAAATTTACTCATGAGGCTTTGAAAATATTTAAATAATTTCAAAATCATTAAACAAATCCTTTACAAAACTATTTACTCTTAAACCGATGGCTTTATTTAGAATAAAGATAATAATACTGTGCGCTTCTATTATTCTTTTTCTTTCCGGATGCGATCAGGAAGCTCCGGAAGTAAAGCTTAATGAAAAACTTAAGTTCAATGAATCTGAATATCAACTAACTTTTAAGAACAGGTTCAGCGATGAAAATCTTTCTGTGTTCTTAAAAGACTCTTCATTTCAATACTTAGATACACTGAAAAATTTTTACTCCGCAAGAAACTTTAAACCTCTTTTTATAAAAAGCTTTGAGCATGAAAATTTCATTAACTCAATACTTGTTCTTTTTGAAAAAGCCAATGAACATGGTTTAAATCCTGAACAATATCATTTAAGTCTGATAATAGAAGAATTCTTCAATGCAATTAATGACACTATAAAAAATTCCAACAGGTATGTTCAGCTTGCAAATACTGAGCTTTTTATAAGCGATGCGATTTTAAAATATGCGTACCATATGAGGTATGGAGTTGTTAATCCTACAAAAATTTTCATTGATAGTTATTATCTACCTATTGTTGATTCGTCAAAAAGGAATTTATTTGAACCGCTTAAACAAGCTAATATCATTCAGTATCTGCAGGATATCCAGCCAAAGAGTGAAAAATATAAGAGACTGCAAACAGCATTAAGACACTTTAATTCTTATAAAGATCTTGAATGGAAAGCTATTCCTGCTCCTGATAAAAAGATAGAACCCGGAGATAAAGATTCTTTGCTTATACCTATTACGAAAAGATTAATTACACTTGAATGCCTTGATACTTCTAAAATTAAAATAAGTGATTATGCTGTTTACGACTCCCTGCTTTTAAATTCTGTTAAGAAATTTCAACAGCTAAATGGTTTAAATGATGATGGTGTAATTGGCAAAAGCACCGTAGAAAAGTTAAATGTTTCTCCTGAAGAATATATAAGGAAAATTAAAATTAACTTAGAAAGATTCAGATGGAATGATTACTCGGATACTTCAAAATATATATTTGTAAACATTCCTGATTTTCGTTTACACGTTATTGAGAACAAAAAAGAATTGTTTAGTATTAAAATCTGTACGGGGAAAAAAAGGCCAGCTAATTTTGAGAAGCAACTTAAAGTTTATAAAAGAACAAGACGTCTGCATGATAAACCGGATGACTGGGAAACTCCCTGTATGTATGGTGAGATTTCAAATTTAATTCTCAATCCAACATGGAATGTACCTCCAAGCATTATGAGGGAAGAAATTTTTGCCGGGATTAAAAAGGATTCGAGTTATCTACTAAAAAAGAATTTCAAAGTATATAAGGGTGGTGTTGAAATAAATTATAACGAAGTTAATATAAATGAATTGGCTATTGAAAATATTCCGTACAGAATTATTCAAGACCCAGGGGCAGGAAATGCTTTGGGAAAGATAAAATTTATGTTTAAAAATCCTTTTGGAGTTTATCTGCACGATACACCTTCAAGAACACCATTCACTTATTCAAACAGGGCAGTGAGCCACGGATGTATGCGTGTTGAAAAACCTTTACAGCTTGCAGAATTTATTCTCAGGAATCATTCTAAATGGAACATTGATTATTTGAAAATTGAAATCGGGCAAAAAGTGGATGATAAAACAAAATTTGCTGAATATAAAAAGAAAAGAAGCGCTCTCAGAAAAAATGCAAGTATTGGTGAGACAACCGAAGTTACGCTTGATAAAAAAATTCCCCTGTTTGTTGATTATTATACAACCTGGGTTGATGATAACGGCGAAATAAATTTCAGAGATGATATATATCGCCAGGATAAAATTTTAATGGAATATTTATTTCCGGAAAATAAATCTCAACATTATCTGAGCAATTTAAAATAAATTGAGCTTACTTCACATAAACAGTTTTAATATTAACAAACTCTTTAATTCCATAAACAGAAAGTTCTCTTCCATAACCGGATTCTTTTATTCCACCAAAAGGAAGTCGCGGATCTGACTTTACAAAATCATTTACAAAACAACAGCCTGCATTTAATCTTTTTTTAGCGATCTCCTCTCCCCTCTTTTTATCTTTAGTAAAGATTGCAGAACCCAAGCCAAAGATAGTATCATTAGCAACTTCAATTCCCTCTTCTTCATTTTTAATTTTTATTAATGCAGCAACTGGACCAAACAACTCATCATCATAAGCGGGCATCCCTTTTCTTACATTTGAAAGAATTGTTGGAGGATAATAAGCTTCCTTTCCTTCCGGAATTTTTCCACCTAATAAAAGTTTGGCTCCTCTTTTAATACTCTCTTCTACCTGTTGATGAAGTTCATCTCTAAGTTTTACACTTGCCTGCGGTCCAAGATCATTAGTCTCATCACAAGGATCTCCCATTTTTTTTACTTTCATATTTTTAATAAATAATTTTTCAAACTTGTCGTAAATACTTTCAACAATAAGAAATCTTTTTGCAGCAATACAGCTTTGTCCTCCATTTATCAATCTTGAGTTTACACAAGTTGCTGCAGCGTGTTCTAAATCAGCATCTTCAAGAATTAAATAAGGATCGCTCCCGCCAAGCTCAAGCACTGTTTTCTTTAAAACGGCACCTGCTTTTTCTGCTACAGATTTTCCAGCAGGAACACTTCCTGTTAGAGTTACTGCGACTATATTTTTATTATTTATTATCTCACCAACTTTACCAGATGAAACAATAACAGTTCTGAAAAGATTTTCGGGAAATCCTGCTTCACGAAAAACTTCTTCAATAGCTAAAGCACAACCAGTAACATTTGATGAATGTTTAAGTATTCCTGCATTACCAGCCATTAAATTTGGGGCAGCAAATCTGAACACCTGCCAGAAAGGAAAATTCCATGGCATTACTGCAAGTACAACTCCAAGCGGTTGAAATGTTACAAAACTTTTTGATGCATCAGTCTCAATCAATTCGTCCTTAAGAAAATTCTCTGCATTATCGGCAAAGTACTCGCAAACCCAGGCACACTTTTCAACTTCTGCATAAGATTGTTTTATCGGTTTCCCCATTTCGATTGTCATAAGTTCAGCATACTTCTTTTTATTCTTTCTTAAAACATCCGCCGTTTTTTTCATTAAGAATTTTCTATGGTAAAATTCTGTTTCTTTCCAATCAAGAAATGAAAAATTTGTTTCAGATATGATTGATTCGATCTCCTTTGAAGTCATTTCATTATAAGATTTTATTTCTTCGCCGGTAGCGGGATTAATGGATTTGATCATAATACACTCTTTAATTTACGGATATTTGACCTCACCCCGATCCTTTCCTTATTAAGGAGAGGGTGGATGAATTTAAATTATTACGAATTAATGATAAATAAAATCTTTGAGACATGCTTTGAATGGGGAAAGAAAAAAGATCAACTAACTCTTTTAATCACCACAAGAGTTTTATCATCTGAGTATTTACCATCCTTTGAAAATTTAATTACTTCTTCAAGTATAGCATAACAAATTTCTTTTGAGGAAAGATGCTTATTCCTTCTAAAGCAATCAAGAAGTCTTTCTTCTCCATAACCTTCAAAATCCATATTTGCAGAATCTATTATTCCATCAGAATAAATAAGAAGTACATCATCTTTTTCAAAATTAATATTTTCAACAGTGTATTTAGCATTAGGTGACGGGCCAAAAACAGGTCCTGTAGGATTTAAATAAATTACTTCATCAGATTTTTTCCTGATAAACATTGGCGGGTTATGTCCTCCATTTGCGTAAAGAAACAGGCCGCCTTTATCTTCCGAAAGTTCACCATAAAAAAGAGAGACAAATTTATCATCTGTAAATATTTTGTTTACCAGCTGGTTCATCCGTTTCATTAATGAAGTAATTTTAATCTCAAAATTACTCGCCATTCTTAATGCACCGGATATATACATTGCCTCCGCTGCTGCGGCTACACCTTTACTTGCAGCATCACCAATTGTAACTCCAAGCTTATCCTGCACTTCTCCAATCTCGAGGTAATCAAAAAAATCACCACCAACTATCTCAGCCGGATCAGTAATTCCAAACAAGGAATAATTATGAAATTTATATTCATGTTCCGGTAAAATACTTTTTTGAAGCTCTCTTGCTTTATCGAGATCGGCTTTAAACTCTTGTGCACTCTTGCT
>CAYNUV010000141.1:0-7368 GCA_964400245.1 uncultured Ignavibacteriaceae bacterium | reverse complement strand
AACATGACGGCTCTCATTAACGCTTGCTGTAAATGAGGTAAGTTCAACAGGAATGGAAACACCTATTGTAGGACTATAATATTGATTAATAGCAACATTACTATATCTGTCAACTATACCATTAGACCAACTAATAACTACGCTATCAACTATTGTTGCAGAGCCAAGACCGAAATGTGCAACTATATTTCCTCCTGTCATACCTCCACAACCGCCTGCCTGTACATCCCGAACTTGCTTAATAGTACCACCATTAGTGTAAACAGTAAAACGTGTACCAATACCAGCTTTATTATTAGCTGCACCAGTTAGATTATTAAAAGCGATCCAACTATTTGAGTTGCCCCCATTCTGGAGTAAGGCTCTTGCACCGTTATAACTCAGAAAAGCATCTAGAAATCCATCGTTATTATAATCAACAAAAAGTGCGCAACGCATTCCTGCAAGGGTTCCGATTACTGTTGATGAATCAGCAAATGTTTCATTACCATTGTTTCGATAAAGCATTGCATTGCCATTAACACCAACAATAATATCCTGATATCCATCATTATCATAATCGCCCCAGCTCAATCCTCGTATGCTACCGTTTGCAACTAAACCAGCACTTCCAGCAATATCCGTAAAAGTACTATTACCATTATTTTTGAAGAGTTTAATTGCTGCAGGATCAACACCTGATTGTGTTAATAAATCTATGTAACCATCATTATTAAAGTCACCCCAGGCAGAAGCAATTGCTGATACATCACCAATCTGAGAAGTAGCTTCTGTAAATGTTCCATCGCCATCATTTAAATAAAGTAAGCTTCTGTTGCTTGGAAAACCATTACGGAAAGATGGTACAAATAAATCCATCCATCCATCATTGTTATAATCTACCCATGCAGGATTCCAGGCTTCTGCAGTATCAACAACACTTAAAGCTGTACTCGCAACATTAGAAAATATTCCATTATTATTCTGAAGTAATCGAACAGGACTAGCAGTTCCAAGGTTACCTGCAAATACAATATCCAGGTCACCATCCTGATCGTAATCAGCTGCCGCACTGTTTGATGGATTACCACCTGGATTTGCACTACCGGTTAGAAGAGTATCCAGACCGGCTGCTGCTGTACCATCAGTAAATACACCGGCTCCATCACCAAGATAAAGTTTTATTGCAGAGCCACCATCTCCAAAAAGTATATCTAAATTACCATCGCCGTTAAAATCTGCCCACAGTGAACCGTATGTCGCGTTTGCACTTGGATCAGGTGATGTTACGGATGTAAATGTTCCATTTGAATTATTACTATAAAGAGCACTTACTCCACCGGTTCCACCATCAACAAATAGATCAAGATCACCATCAGCATTATAATCTCCCCACGAAAATCCATAATCACCACCAGAAGTTGAAATACCGCTGGTACCAGTTATATTAGTGAAAGCTACAGGTCCACCTATTACCCGTGTGATTGTAATATAATCTACGTAAAGAGTAGGTGTAGCTGCTTCATTACCAGTTTGCAATAATAGTTGAAATCCGATTCTTTGTAGAGGAAGTGCAACAGCAGGTAATGTATGTTGTACTGTAGTCCAAGCATCCCCTGTTAAAGATGATCCGTTGGTCCATTGAGAATTCCAATTCCACGAATCTGTTGTTTGCCAGAATATCTGACATCCATTAACGAGTGCCAAATCAGCTGCCGAAATCCAGACATGATAGGTGAGAACATCACCTTCCTGAAGATTTTCATATACATCATTTTGAAGATTAATCTCTAAACCTGTTGGCGGTTTAATAAGCTTTACGGAACTACTGCCGTTATAAGGATGATCAGTACTTAATCCAATAGATGAACCATCACCCCCAGCTGTCCAGTTTTCTAATGCAGTTTCAAAATTCCATGTTTGAATTATTGTTTGTGCATTGAGTGAATTTGCACCTAGTAAAAAAAGAAATACACTAACGAGAATAAAGTATGAAGATTTTTTCATAGTAGCCTCCAATGAATTGGTTTTTAAATAAATTAATAATTAACAGCGATCGAAATATTTTCTTCTTATTAAAAAGATAATACTGTATCCATAAAATATATTAATACCTCCTTTCAAATTTGAACACATTATAAATTTCTATACAATCACAGCCCTGAGTTATTTATTTTCACTTTGGTATATCAGTGGCATATTGAAAAGCTTTACGCCGTTCATAAAGTTCATCCTGAATCTGAATATTCATCTTCTTAGTGATCTTGTAAAAGAACAAGCAAGAAATAACAATTAAAAAAAAGACGGCCGGATAAACGCTGATAGTCATTCGGATGCCTAATAAAGATCTTTCGGTTTGTACTGCATTAGCCTGGTAGCCATAGGCAGATAATAGCCATCCGGCAAGAAAACCACCCAGGCTTAAACCGGTTTTAAGGGCGAAAAGGATTGTTGCAAAGATTACTCCTGTTGCACGACGACTAAATTTCCATTCTGAAAAATCCACTATGTCTGCAAACATCGCCCACATTAGTGGAATAGTTGGTGCATACGTCAAAGCCCGAAGCCAGTCAAAAATAAATATTGACCAAATTGCATCACGAGGTATTAAAATAAAACCAGCCATAAAAATTGTTGTCAACGAAAAGCCTATCATAGCAACTGCTCTCTTACCATACTTGATTGCTAAATAAGTTGAAAACGCCACACCAATAACTGTAACAAACTGGCTAGACATGTTCAGCAAACTGAATCCAACTGAAGATAAATTTGATTGATCTGTATTGATGATTAAACCAAAAGTATTCAGAATCGAATGCCATAATCCTCCGGAATTTGCTCCATCAGCAGCATTGGCCAGACCAAGAATCTGCAAGAAATTGAAGAGACTATCTTTATCAACATAATATTGAAAATAATAAAACACAGTTCCGCCTCTCATTGCCAATACAATGAAATGTGCCAGTGTAAGAATAAACATTGCTATCCACGGTCCATTCTTAAGCAGATTACCAAAATCTTCTTTAGGAGAAGACTTCTGTTGTGGCGGCGGCTGGATCCGTTCACGAGTTGTTAGAAATGTTATTACAAAACAGACGATACAAACAATTGCCCATAATCCCATCGTCATTTGCCAGCCTTTGGCATTATCGCCTTGTCCAAACTTTGCAACTAACGGAAGAGTAAAGCCACCTACTATAAGCTGAGCTATCATTGCCGCTACAAAGCGATATGATGAAAGACTTGTACGTTCATTAACATCACCTGTCATTACAGCTGTCATTGCTGAATATGGAGTGTTGTTAGCTGAGTAAAGTGTCATCAACAAAACATTAGTAATCAATGCCCATACAATCTTACCTGATAAATCGAAGTCAGGACTTGTGTATGCAAGTACCATCACTACAGCCCATGGTAAAGCAGTCCAAAGTACCCATGGGCGGAATTTACCCCAGCGTGTTTTTGTACGATCGGCAATAGTCCCCATCATCGGATCGAAGAATGCATCCCAAAACCTTCCAACCAGAAGAAGCGTACCAGCTATACCGGCAGTAATTCCTAATGTATCTGTATAGAAATTCAATTGGAACAAGATCATTGTCATAAAGACAAAGTTTGCCGCTCCATCTCCTAAACTATAACCTGCTTTTTCGATGAAGGAAAGTTTTTGATGAGATTGCTTTTCTGCCATACTTTATACTAAATATGTTGGTTATTTTTCGACAGTTAGAATAATTCTTTGTAAATCCGAGTCACGTGAAGAATTACCTACAAATATTTCAAAGTCTCCGGGCTCAATAGTGTATTTATAATTTATGTCTGTAAATGCCAGGTGTTCAGGTAAAATTGTAAGAGTAATTGTTTTTGATTCTCCCGGTTTTAAATAAATTTTCTTAAATCCTTTAAGTTCTTTTATGGGCCTGGTAACCGAACTGACAAGATCGTGTATATACATTTGAACAACTTCATCACCTGTTGTCTTACCTGTATTCTTTACATCAACAAAGACTTTTACTGATTCATTAGAACTAATGGAAGTTTTTTCAAGTCTCAGGTTATCAAAACTAAAAGTAGTGTAACTTAAACCATAACCAAACGAATAGAGAGGTGTAATATCATCAAACAAATACCCACGACGCGCAGAAGGTTTATAATTATAAAAGCAGGGTATGTGGCCTACAGATCTTGGAAATGAGATAGGTAATTTTCCACTTGGGTTGTAATCACCAAAAAGAACATCAGCAACAGCATGACCAGTTTCCTGTCCTAAGTACCAGCATTCCAAAATAGTAGCCACATTATTATGAATGTAATTGATTGATTTAGGTCGACCGTTAAATAATAAAACAATAACCGGTTTACCAATTTCCAAAATGGATTTAACAAGGTCGTTTTGCATTCCAAATAATTCCAGGTTGGGTCGATCACCTAAGTGGGTTTTATTCCATGCTTCTCTCGATGTTTGCTCATTACCGCCTAAAGCAAGGATTACAACATCTGCATATCCAGCTGTCTCAACTGCTTGTTCAATTAATTTTTTATTCTCTTCAGGTTCATAAGGCGTCACTATATCCTCATTCCATGAACCACCAATAGTAATTTTGCATCCTTCACTATACAAAACATTAAAATTCTTTCCCGCTTTCTCTTTTATTCCATTCAGTACAGATGTATAGTATTTTGGTTCTCCACTATATCCCCCTAATAAATTACGATCTGCATTAGGGCCAATTACCGCTATTGTACTATTCTTCTTTAAATTAAGTGGTAACAGGTTACCTTCATTTTTTAAAAGGATGATTGTCTCGTGTGCAGCTCTCAGAGCAATCTCCCTGTCTTTTTCAAGATTTAAATCATTCTGAATTAATTCAGGATTAACATAAGGATCTTCAAATAATCCGAGTTTGAACTTGAACTTTAACATTGAGACAACTAAATCATCTATAACAGCTTCATTTAACTTCCCAGATCGAACCAGCTCAACTAAATAAGGATAACAATCCTGATCAGGCAACTCTATATTGACACCAGCATTTACCGAAAGTAAAGCAGCTTCACTTTTATCTTTTGCCACTGAATTACTGATAGCTTCTTCTCTTACATTTAATTCTGTAACTGCATAATAATCTGATACCACAAAACCATCAAAACCCCATTCATCTCTTAGAACATCCTGCAACAACCATTTATTTGCATGTGAAGGCACACCATCAATTTCATTGTAAGATGCCATTATGCTTTTAACTTTTCCTTTTTGTATTACTTCTTTAAAAGGAAAAAGAAAAATATCCCGCAACAATCTTTCTGAAAAATTAGCGGGCCCGCAATTAGAACCGGATTCAGGTTGGCCATGAGCAGCAAAATGTTTAAGAGTTGCAATTACCCGCTTCTTGTCTTTGAAGTTACCATCACCTTGCAATCCTTTTACTACCGAGATACCCAATTGTGAAATGAGGTAAGGATCTTCTCCAAATGTTTCTTCAACACGACCCCAGCGCGGGTCACGAGCTACATCTAAAACTGGAGTTAATGCCTGATGGGCACCTCTTGATCTGGTTTCATCAGCAATGGCAGTAAATATTTCTTCAATCAGTACAGGATTAAAAGTAGATGCTAATCCAATTGGTTGTGGGTAACTTGTAGCTTCCTTTGCAGCAAGTCCATGGAGACATTCTTCATGAAAGATTACGGGAATACCAAGATGGGTTTCTTCAACAAAAAACTTTTGAAGAGAGTTTGCCAGTTCAACCATTTCCAAAGCTGTTAAACCATTATTTGTATCGCTTAATCTTCCAATCTGTCCAATTCCATTTTTAAGATGATATTCAAGATTATTCAGATTTAAATTTCCATTTTCATCAAATAGTATTGTCTTTTTTTGTCCCCATATACAAAGCATCTGAGCTACTTTTTCCTCAAGAGTCATGCGAGCTAATAAATCAGCTACCCTTTTAACAACAGGTAAATTCGGATTTTTATAGTCAAGCAATTCTTCTTGCTTTATAGTTTCTTCTAATGGTAATTTTTCAGTCATTTAAAAATTCTGTAACTAAATAGTAAGGGGTTGTAGTTAGTGATTATATCAATATTCATTAATTTTTTATCGGATTTTTTATTCAGTTCAAATATTATTGAACCGGTTTAATTATATATATTTTTATTTTAAATGTCAATAAGTAAATTCATTAAACCATACAATAAAATTTTTATTTTGATCGAAAAATGAAGAATACTAATTCAAAATTAGGAATTCTCGAATATCTTTAGGATTACAGGAACAAAAATTTTTTCTATAAATTTTTGTTTCTATTTTTAACTGAACTCAGGTTGTTTTTTGTTTTAAAAGAGAAAATTATGAAACTATTTTTCACTCTTCTTTTACTGCTTATTTTAAAAACTAATGCTCAGGAAACTGAACAACTACCAGATTACTTAAATTATAAGTTAACTTTTGAAGAACGAGTTGATGATCTTGTTTCAAGTATGACTTTAAAGGAAAAGGTTTCGCAGATTATCGATGTTGCAGATGCTGTTCCCCGGTTACAAATTCCCGAATACAATTGGTGGAATGAAGCATTGCATGGTGTAGCTCGTGCAGGAACAGCAACAGTTTTTCCACAAGCTATTGGGTTAGCAGCTACATGGAATGCTGAACTAATGTTAAAAATTGCTGATGTTATATCTACGGAAGCGAGAGCAAAACATCATGAGTTTGCCCACAATAATGATTTTAGCAGATACAAAGGGCTTACATTCTGGAGTCCCAATATCAATATTTTTCGTGACCCGCGTTGGGGACGTGGACAGGAAACTTATGGCGAAGATCCTTATTTAACTTCAAGAATGGGTGTTGCATTTGTAAAGGGCCTGCAAGGAGATGATCCAAAATATTTAAAAGTAATTGCAACACCAAAACATTATGCAGTACATAGTGGTCCTGAACCACTACGCCACACTTTTGATGCAATTATTAACCTGCGTGATCTTTATGATACTTATTTCCCTGCTTTTGAATCCTGTATTAAAGATGGAGGAGCTTACTCGGTGATGTGTGCTTATAATCGTTATATGGGAGATGCTTGCTGTGGTTCGAATACTTTGTTACAAAAAATATTAAGAGATGATTGGGGTTTTGATGGATATGTTGTTTCAGATTGTGGAGCTATTGATGATATTTTTAAAAATCATAGGATAGTTGAAACTGCACCTGAGGCTGTATCAATTTCAATTAAATCAGGAACAGATTTGGAATGTGGCAGAGTATATGAATCCGCAGTTATTGAAGCTGTTGAAAATGGACTATTAACAGAAGAAGAAATCGATGTGTCGGTAAAAAGACTATTCACTGCAAGGTTTAAGCTTGGAATGTTTGATCCACCTGAAATGGTG
>CAYNUV010000140.1:0-7372 GCA_964400245.1 uncultured Ignavibacteriaceae bacterium | reverse complement strand
ACCAGAGAGAATTTAATGAAATTATCCTTGCAGAAGGAAAAAGACTTATTAAACTTATAAGTGATGTTCTTGATTTAACCAGGCTTGAAAATAATGAAATTGATCTGACCAAAACAAAATTCAGTTTCATCAATCTGCTTGAAGGTGTTATTGAAAAAAATCTTGAAGTGATGAAAAAGAAAGAGCAGATCTTTACAAAAGAAATTCCTGAAGAAGATATAAATATTAAAGGGGATAAGGAAAAACTTGCACAGGTTTTTAATAGTTTGCTTGGTAATGCTATTAAATTTACCGGAAGGGGTGGAAGAGTTTCCGTTTTCGTGCATAGTCTTTATCAGGAATTTGAAGTAATTATTACCGACACTGGAATTGGGATTTCTAAAAAAGACCTTCCTTATATCTTTCAAAAATACTTAAGAGATAATAAATCCACCGAACAAGCAATTGAAAAAGGCTTGGGCTTGGTTTTTGTTAAACATATCGTGGATTTACATAAAGGTTCTATAGCCATTCAGAGTGAATTGAATGAAGGGACCACAGTTATAGTTAAACTTCTTAAAGAAGAGTAAAAATAATGGAAGGTATAGTGAGTAAATTAGTTTTTATTGTTGACGATGAACCAGCGATTTCAAAACTTTTGTCTTATTGGGTAAAAGATAAATGGAAATACCAGGCACTGGCATTTTCAAACGGAGAAGATGTATTAAGAAATTTGCATCAGAAACCGGATCTTATACTTTTGGATATAATGCTTCCCGGACTTGATGGCTTAGAAACATTAAAAAGAATAAAACAATATGATGAAAACTTGCCGGTTATTATACTTTCTGCACAGGGAAGTATTGAAGTAGCCGTTGAGGCCCTAAGATTTGGTGCGTTCGATTATTTCCCTAAACCAATAGACCAGCAGAGACTTGAACCAGCTATTAAAAATGCGATAAGGAATTACGATCTTACAAGAGAACTTCAGAATCTTAAAGATAATGTAAAAAAAGAGTATAGCTTTGATCACATTGTTTCTGCAGATGGTAAAATGCAGGATGTTTTTAAACTTGTTACAAAAGTTCTCGATAATGACATTACCGTATTAATTTATGGTGAGAGCGGTACAGGTAAGGAGTTAATTGCAAGAGCAATTCACTATAACGGGAATAGGAAAGACAAACCTTTTGTTGTAGTTAATTGTGCTTCAATTCCAAGAGAGCTGCTGGAAAGTGAATTGTTCGGGCATGAGAGAGGTTCATTTACCGGTGCTTATCAAAAGAAACTTGGAAAATTTGAGCTCGCTAATGAAGGAACAATATTCCTTGATGAAGTTGGAGAACTTGAAATGCTTTTGCAGGCTAAATTGCTTAGAGTTATTCAGGAAAGAGAATTTGAAAGAGTAGGCGGAACAGAAACAATTAAAACCGATGTAAGAATAATTTCTGCAACTAACCGCGATCTTAAGCTGGCAGTTGAGGATAAAGAATTCAGAGAAGATTTGTATTACAGGTTGAATTCATTTCCTATTTCTCTTCCTCCGTTAAGACAAAGGAAGGGAGACATTCTTGTAATTGCACATCATTATCTCGAATCCTCGGGTAAGAAACTTGGTAAGAATATAAAGGGATTCAGCAAGAAAGCACTAAAATTACTTTATGAATACAACTGGCCTGGTAACATTAGAGAAATGGAAAATACAATTGAAAGATGTTTAATTGTAGCAGAGAATGATCTGATAGATGTAGTTGATCTTCCTCCGCATATAAAAGCTGCCGATGTAAGCGGAAGTATGGATTTTAATGGTTCTCTTTTTGCAGATGATACTATTGTTCCTTTTGAAAAATTAAAAGAAGAATCAATAAGGCATGCACTTAAAGTAACAAACGGAAATATTGTCGAAGCAGCAAAAAAACTTCAGCTTGGTAGAGCAACAATCTATAGGTTGATGGAAAAATATAGCATTCAAAATCGTTCATTTGAAAAGGTAGGTTAAAAATGTACCATGAATATATTAAAGAAGAAGTAGGGGAAGTAGTAGTAGAAACAGTAAACCTTACTCGCGCTACTTTAAAGGAAGCTGAAGAGTTTAAAAAAACTCTCGTAGAAGATATTGAAGCGGGTAAAAGAAAGATAGTAGTTGATCTATCAGGTTGCGAATTTATTGATTCAACATTTCTCGGCGCTCTTGTTGTTTCTCTAAAAAAGATTACTGCTTTAGGTGGTGATTTGAAACTAGTTGGTTTTCAACCTAATGTACGTTCTATGTTTGAACTAACCAGGATGTACAGGGTTTTTGAATCCTTTGGAACTATTGATGAAGCTGTCGAAAGTTTTAATCAATAGTTTTCTTATATCAGGATATAAGAGAAATTTTTGTGGTAATAATTAAAACTGTTGATGTGAGATCGTGGATGTATTATTTCATCCTTTTGAGTTTTTACAAGAAGTAAAAGGTTCTGAATATTTTTTGAGACCTTTCTTTATATTTTCCTCCCTTAATAAAGTTATAGCCTCTGGTGTAATAGAAAGTTCATAGTTATGGTTGAAGAAAAAAAATCTATTTTAATTATAGATGATGATATTACTATCAGGAAGCTCCTTTCTTTTCATTTAAAGCATAACGGGTACTTGCCTTTTGAAGCAGTCGGTGCAAAGGAAGGATTCGAAATACTAAAAGAAAAAAACATTGATCTTGTTTTGTGCGATGTTACAATGGATGAAATGGATGGATTTGCTTTCTGCCGCATAGTGAGGGAAGACCAGAATTACAGGACTCTTCCATTTGTTTTCGTAACTGCAAAAACAAGTTTAGAGGATAAATCTACTGCACTTGATGCAGGGGGTGATGATTTAATAACCAAACCTTTTGATGTTAATGAGCTGTTGATTAAAGTAAAAGCTTTGTTGAAGAGAACCGATATATATAAAGTGTATGGTGCAAAAAAAAATATCGAAAGATCTTTCTCAAATAACAGTTATAAAATATTACTCCTTGATGATGATAAATCAATAACCAAAGTATTTCATTATAATCTTACTAAAGAGGGATATGAATGTACAGTTGCTAACACTGTAATTGAAGCAATGCAAATACTGAAATCAAATAAATTTGATCTGATAATATCTGATATTGTAATGAAGGATCAGGATGGTTATCAGTTCAGAAATATGCTTCTTAAGGATGATGCACTTAAATCGGTTCCATTTGTTTTTCTTTCCTCAAAGAGTGAGGAAAATGATATCCTTCAGGGATATGATATGGAAATAACAGATTATGTTATAAAAGATAGTGGGCCAAAGGTAGTAACTGCCAAAGTGAATTCAATAATTAAGAATATTAACAAAGAAAAAAATAAAATTGTAAATGAACTTAATAATGCTGCTGAATCCCTTCGTGCTAAAGTTGTACCCGATAACTCACCACAATTTGATGGTTTCCAGATAAACCAGTTACACAAACCTTTCCAGGGAATTCCGGGAGGAGATTTTATTGATTATTTCCTTTTGGATGAAAATAATCTCGCAGTAGTTCTTGGTGATGTGATGGGGAAAAAATGGAGCGCATGGTATTTTGCATTTGCTTATGCGAGTTATGTTAGAAGTGCAATAAGAGGAGTTTTACAAAACTCCAAAGAGTATTCTCCAGGCGAAATTCTACAGGAGGTAAACAAATATGTTTTCCAGGATGCGAAAGTTTCTGAGGTTTTTGCAACTCTTTCCATTCTGGTAATAAACAAGATTGACAGGTCTGTTAAATATGCAGGTGCAGGTGATCTTCCGATTATCTTAAGACTAAATTCTGATAAACTGGCTGTTGCTATTAAATCTAAAGGATTGCTTCTTGGATATTCTGCTGATAGTAAATTTACAGATCAAATAATTTATCTCGAAAAAGACGATATGATTATGTTAGTTACTGATGGTGTAATTGAATCAAGATCTGATTCAGGCGAACAATTTGGATCGAAAAAACTTTTGGATTTTATTAACAATTTAAATGGTCAACTTTATCCTTTAAAATTTCTTGAAGATAAGTTGTGTACATTTACAGCAGGAAAATTTGAAGATGATATAAGTGCCATTTTTATTAAATCATTGTAATACGAGATAAATCAATCCCTTCATCTTCAAATTCCCTTCCCATTTCTTCAGGAATGTTTTGAAAATTACAATCTATAATTCAGATGCTTTATCGTAAAAGTAAAGTTTCATCATCAGCATTTTCTTTACATGTTTATTCTTTACTTTATGGTTTTATCTGATTCTTATCATTTTTAATAATTGTTGCTAAATATTTTAATTACATTTATGGCAAATCCGAAGTTATTATTATTGATTTTCTTGATATAGTTTTATCTGTAGCCGGATTCATTTTGATTTATATTTTCAAAAGACTGGAACAAAGATTTATGAGAGATTAATCTCATAATTGATGCAAAATTTTATGGGATGTATCAAATTTAATCATACCTTAAAAATATCTTTTCATAAAACTCAACAAAATTCTTCTTGTTCTGCTAAATAACTAAACATTTGTTCAATCACACCTTGCTGGCATAGTATTAGACTTATTCATCTCATTCCAAACACAACAGGAGTAATAAATGCGTGGTATTGTTGTTACAAAAGTTCGAGTTGAAAAAGAAAAAAGAATCAGTTTTGTTGCACTTTTCCAAAAATATCTCTTTAAGCCGCTTACAAGTGGAATTTTAGGTTACTTTGGCTTCTTTACTATACTTATTATATCTAAGTATCTTGGATATCTTATAGGAAACAGATTATCCTTCCAGGTTGACGTTACAGATTTTCTTATTTCGTTGTTAGGTTTCGTCTTTATTTTTACTGTTAAGTTCAGGGAAAATGTAAAAGGGAGGATTCTTTAATCAATTAGCCGACTGCAGTTTTTCTGTCCTGTCGGCGAGCTTTAGCTGTTCAATTAACTCAAAAAGTTTACCATTAATTATTTCAGATAAATTATAAAGCGTAAGATCAATACGGTGATCTGTAACTCTATTCTGGGGAAAATTGTAAGTTCTTATTTTATCACTTCTATCACCGCTTTTAACCATACTTTTTCTTTGAGCAGAAACCTCACTGTCCTGCTCTTTCATTTTCATATCATAAACCCTTGCCCGCAAAACCTTCATAGCTTTTTGCTTATTTTTAAGCTGCGATCTTTCATCCTGACACTGAACAACAATTCCGGATGGCAAATGAGTGATTCTAACTGCAGTTTCAACCTTGTTCACATTTTGTCCGCCTGCCCCGCCTGAACGAAAAATATCAATCTTCAAATCACCAGGATTAATATCAACCTGTACATCTTCAACTTCAGGTAAAACCACAACAGATGCAGCTGAAGTATGAACTCTGCCGCTGCCTTCCGTAGCCGGCACTCTCTGCACCCGGTGAACTCCGCTTTCAAATTTCAGTTCACCATAAATTCCGTCACCACTAATTGAGAACACTACTTCTTTTATTCCTCCTAAGCCAGTATCGCTTATATCAACAAGTTCAATTCTCCAACCTTTAATTTCAGCATAACGCGAGTACATTCTGAAAAGATCTGAGGCAAATAAAGCAGCTTCATCTCCACCTGTACCAGCCCTGATTTCCATAATTACGTTTTTAGTATCATTAGGATCTCTCGGCATAAGCAGCAACTTAATTTCTTCTTCCATTTTTTCTTTTGTTTTCTCAAGTTCTACAAGCTCAAGCTGTGCAAGATCAGCCAGTTCTCTGTCAGCTTTTGAATTTATTATTTCTTTATTTCCTTCAAAATCTCTTACAACTTTTTCATATTCTTCATAAGCGGAAATTATCTCCTCGAGATCACTTCTCTCTTTGCTGAGACTAATCATTTTTTCCATATTGTTTGTTACAGCTTGATCGGAAAGCTGCTCATTAATCTGGTCGTACCTGCTTTTTATTTTTCTTAATCTTTCAAGAAGTTTCATTGAAAATCCAATTTTAGGGATTCAAATATAGCAAAGATGGTTAGTAAAAACTATGTTAATTT
Organism: uncultured Ignavibacteriaceae bacterium; assembly: GCA_964400245.1. Classification (GTDB taxonomy): domain Bacteria; phylum Bacteroidota; class Ignavibacteria; order Ignavibacteriales; family Ignavibacteriaceae; genus RBG-16-34-14. Next base: position 1,368 of record CAYNUV010000140.1, on the reverse strand, counting down.
AATCTTCAAAATCATAGGAAAATTTTGATTGAAGATGATAAACCTTCCTTTAATTAACACCAATATTTTTTAATTTTACATTACCTATGAAGCAATTTAATATCCCCGATTTTTACAGAAGTCCGATTATATCTAAAATTAAAAATTACAGGAAGAATGATGATCCGAGGAAGCAAAGTTTTATTCCCACTATCCTGGATTTTGGACCGGTTAGATTTTTTATTGCACGTCACTTCGGCTTTTGTTATGGAGTTGAGAATGCAATTGAAATAGCTTATACAACTATAGATGAAAATCCCGGTAAAAGGATTTTTCTTTTAAGCGAAATGATTCATAATCCCGAAGTTAATGATGATCTCTTAAGCAGAGATGTGAAATTCATTATGGATACTTCAGGAAAGTATTTGATTAATTGGGAAGAGTTAACCTCTGAGGATATTGTAATTATACCCGCTTTCGGAACCACTCTTGAAATTGAAAAAAAACTAAATGAAATTGGAATTGATCCATACCGTTATAACACAACTTGTCCCTTTGTTGAGAAAGTCTGGAACAGGTCAGCACAAATTGGAGAGAAAAATTATACAGTAATTATTCATGGAAAAAATTATCATGAAGAAACAAGAGCAACTTTCTCTCATAGTGTAAAATCCTCTCCTGCTCTTATTATAAAAGATCTTAATGAAGCAAAAATTCTTGCTGATGTAATTCTTGGAGAAAGAGATAAAAATGAGTTTTATGAATTCTTTACTGGAAAATATTCATCAGGATTCGATACTGAAAAAGATTTAGAGAGATTTGGAGTTGTTAATCAAACAACAATGCTCGCAACGGAAACTCAGGATATTGCAGACTACCTGAAACAAACAATGATTAAGAAGTTTGGGAAAGAAAATATCAACAAACATTTTGCAGACACCAGAGATACTTTATGCTATGCTACTTACGATAACCAACAGGCAACAATCGAATTACTTAATGAGAATGCTGATTTTGCTATTGTTGTTGGAGGATATAACAGCTCAAATACAGGGCATCTTGTTGAATTATGTGCGGAAAAACTGGAAACATATTTTATATCCTCTGAAGAAAAAATCATCTCTCCTGTGGAGATAAAACATTTTGATTTAATATCAAAAAAGGAAATTATAACTAAAAATTTTATTCCTGAAAAAAATGTAGTTGATATTATTCTTACAAGCGGAGCTTCCTGTCCTGATGCTGTTCTTGACAGAGTGCTTCAAAAACTTCTATCCTGTTTTGAAAATACACAAAGCCTTGATTCGGTTTTATCAAAATTTACAATTGAAGTCTGAACAAATATCTGTCCAAAACAAAAGGAACTCACTCTAATCTCTCTCTTAAAAA
>CAYNUV010000139.1:0-7426 GCA_964400245.1 uncultured Ignavibacteriaceae bacterium | reverse complement strand
AGACGAATAGACCGGATAAGGTTGTAACTATCTTAAGAAAACAGAAGAAAAGTGATATCATTCATATCATTCTCAATCCTAAGTCCCTATTTTCAATACATTAGTACTAATACTTTCAGCCCATTATATACACGCTTGATTTACGGAAGGCATATTTAATAATTTATAAAAAGGAGATTTGTTATGTTGAGTGAAACAGTTTATCCCGATCTATCGGGAAAATCCCGTTTTACGGGAAAGCATATAAGACTTTTTCTTTTCATTTTCACACTCCTGTTCATTGCAAGTTGCTCAAATGAAAAACAATCAACCCCAACCGAACCGGTAACTGAAGATCAGCTTACAAAGCTTTTAAAAAATGTACCTGATGATGTGCGTTCGGAAATTTTAAAAGAAACTCCTGAAGAAGTACGGGCTCAGCTTTCTGATGAGATTACCCGCAGTATCTCAAAGGAGTTAAATTCGAGAGGATTTTTTGTAGCATTACTAAAAAATGTTTCACCGGCACCGACCCTGTCAGGAAGATGTTTTCCTCTTCTGACTGTGGATCCAATTACAGGCAGTGGTATCGGAACAACAATCAACCGGTTTACAATTCTGCAATCTCATTGTTTTAATCCCGCAACTCTGGAGATTACTGAAGGAGAGGCTGCTTTTACTTCGGTAAGTAACGGCGATCAATTATGGGAAACATACTTCGGAAATCTTATCCTTACTATGAATCAAAATATTTTATTAATCAGTGGAAGGACAACTTTCACCGGCGGAACAGGAATGTTCGAAGATGCAACTGGAAATGGTTACGCGGTTGGTGTACTTAATCTACGTACGGGTAAATCAACTTTGCTTAATATTAGTATCCTTCACATCGATTAATTTATTATTGACCTCTCCCTCTCCTTAATAAGGAGAGGGACGGTTGATGTTAAGTGATTACCAACAAACTACAATAAAAACGGCATTTAACAATTGCTCAACTCCTAAATCTAAGAGATACTTCCCTACTATTGATAATTGCTTATAAAGAAATATTACATACTATAAAGCATTCTCACCAAATTATCTTAATACTCAAGTGTTTCAGCTTACCATGAAAATTTATTAACAAGGCACGCTAATGGGTATCATTCTTTAATGTAGAAAAATTTATTTGGTTAATGATGACCATTTTAAATTATACTTCTTTTCGTGTCACAATTTTTAATATGAATTTACTATATCATATAAATATTAAATAAGAGAAAGGAAGGCTAATTATGTACGCAGGACTTATACGGAGAACCTTCAGCCAAGAATTTCAGGACTCACAAGATTTATGGCGATTATTAGCCTTCTTGATCGTTCTTCTGACGTCAACAGCGACGGCGCAATGGAACATCCAAAGTCCCGTCCCAACTCAACTGGACATTAGAGGTATAGGGACGCCTACAGCCCAGAGAGTTTTTATCGCCACAGAGGACAACTCGTTCGACAATGGCGGCTCGCTGTTCGAGTCAACTGACGGCGGTACCACTTGGATTCAAAGAAACATCCCCATTAGCCTAAGTGATCCATTGAACGGGCTATTCTTCCTTGGCAGCCAGAACGGTTGGACCTACGGTGATGATAATTATCGAACGACCGACGGTGGAACGACCTGGACTCAGCTTCCATTCCTTGGCTCAACTTACTTTATGGAATTTTATACGTTCAACTTTGGACTGGCTACCGGAAACTTCGGTCAATATATTAGTCGCGATGGCGGGCTTTCCTGGGAGCCTTCGCCTAACGATATGTTCGCTTTTGATTTCATTGAGGACCAGATTGGACTTGGCGTCTCAAACAACGGCATTTACAAGACCACAGATGGTGGCATAACATTCACACTTGTACAAACTGGAGTAGCGGATGCGGTAGCCTTTCTCACGAGTACAGTGGCTGTAGGTATTGTCGATAGTATGTTTGCACGCTCTACTGACGGTGGTGAAACTTGGACCACTGGTGTTACAACTGAAGGCAGGAATAATCTTTTAAGGGTATCATCAGATGTTGTGTTAGCGTGGGGTCGGGCTGGGAGTTTCCCGGATTTCGATGATCGCATTTTCCGGTCTTCAGATGCTGGACAGACATGGACTGACTTGGGAGAAATAATGAACTCAAGTTCTTTTACATCTTACTTTTCTTTTGCAGTACCAAATCCTCAAACAGTTGTTGCAACTGATGGTTCAGGGAATATGTTTTATTCAAATGATGCTGGACAAAGCTGGACACAAGTTTTCAGTGCGCCAAGTGGAATGCAACCAGGATTTTTGATTAGTGCTGTACCCAGTTTTGCAGATGCGCAAACCGGTTACTACGGTTATGGCCCCGGATTTGTCATCAAGACGACAGACGGTGGTGCCTCCTGGTCTCAGATCTCAAGTGGCTCAGGTCAGTCACTTAATGATATCGACCGATTTGCTAACGGAAATTTGATTGCAGTTGGTGATAATGGAACCATTTTGACAAGCATTGGAGGTACTTCACAGTGGATACTCCAACCAGTGATATCACAGTTCAATATTAAAGCTGTACAAGTAATCGGCCCAAGCGAAGTAGTTTTAGTTGACGAAGTTGGACAAGTATATATGAGCACTGACGGCGGTGCGAACTGGACAGCAGCCAGTACAGTCCCGCCAAGTCTTTCTCCGGCTGAGGATATTCACTTTAATACCCTCTTAGATGGTTGGGTGATCGGACAGGGTTCTAGCCTATACCACACAATTGATGGAGGCAATACCTGGATCCCAGTTCCTGACTTTGGAGGTGCTTATGTAGCTGTCGACGTAGAAGGTCTAAATATTTGGGCAGCAAACGTCACTGGATTATTTTATAGAAGCACAGATAACGGCAGCACCTGGATAGAAGGCAACCTTCCAAACTTTCCATTTCAGATTCAGGATATGGATTTCTATGATGCTAATATAGGCTATGCTGTAGGCTGGGGTGGTCAAGCATTTCGCAGTGAAGATGGCGGAGTCATCTGGCAAGTATTACCAACACCAATTACGGATGATCAGTTAACTGATCTTTATATAATTGGTCCAAATGAATTGTGGGTAAGCACTAACTCTAATAAAGCATATTACTCTGCCAATGGTGGACAGGGTTGGGCTGTATTAGATATCGGTTCATCAGGATTTGGAAATTTTTCGGCCATTACAGCAAGCCCGATTGGTGATGCCTGGATAGCAGGTTACCAAGGTTTTATAGAGCACTTTGTAGGTCCGCCGCCGCCACCATTAAACCAGCCGCCAACTGCATCGTTTAACTATAATGCTAATGGGCTTACTGTCGATTTCACGGATGCTAGTACAGACATTGACGGTTCAATCGTAGCATGGTTGTGGAACTTTGGTGATGGATCGTCTTCCACCGACCAGAATCCATCGCATACATATGACACGGCAAATACTTACATTGTTCAATTGACGGTAACTGACGATGACGGTGACACCGGCATCGGCGGACAAATCATTGTCGTCCAGCCAAATCCGGGTGGTACATTCGGAGATTTTACCGAAGTGACGCCACTTGATTCAATATTTGTTACACCGCAGGACGAGGATTTTTGGGTAATAACTACAGCACCTGCTGATTATGATAGTGATGGAGATCTTGATATTGCAGTACTGGGTTATTATGTTGTTTATAACCAGAGCGTTGAATACCGTTTAGTATTATTAGTGAACAATGGACCAGTAGATTCAACTGAGTGGAATTTCAATTATGTTAATGTACCGTTAAATGAACTCAGCACAGGAGAATCAGATATGGCTTGGGGTGATGCGGATGGAGATGGGGATCAAGACTTAGCAGTTGGAAGCGACGGTGTGACAGTAATTTATCGTAACGACAATGGAACACTTGTGTTGAGTGAAACTAATCTTCCTGGGTACTGGGAAGATAATAGCAATGCAGAATTTGATTTGAGATCTATAACGTGGGCTGATTATGATAACGACGGTGACCTTGATATTCTTGTACCTTCTGTTTTTGTTGATAGCACTTTCTCATTTAAAACAGCTTTAATGCGTAATGATGGTTCCAATGGAACAGGTGGCATTAATTTTACTGAGATTGACTCAGTATTCGCACCAACTTCACACGCTAATAGTACGTGGGCTGATTATGATAACGATCAGGATCTTGATTTGTTACTTGTGAATATGGCACCAAACACCGAGGAAGGTTTCATCCGGCGTTACCGAAACGAAGGCAATGGTGCATTCGTTGGGGAAGATATACTTGATTCGCTGAAGATTGAACATGGTGAGGCTCAATGGGGTGATTACGATTCCGATGGCGACCTCGATATTCTTGTAGCAGGAAACATCATTGAAGGTAATGGTTCATATAGTCTTGCACTACGTATTTATCGCAATGATAATGAGAGCTATGTACCAATTGAAGTAATATCCTGCGTTCCTTGCGAGGGCTGGTTTGACCTTACAGCTGCTACCTGGGCTGACTATGACACTGACGGTGATATGGATATTTTATTGGCAGGAAATTACAACTCGGGTTCAAATATTGAAGGCCGGGCACGTATTTATACTAACATTGGAAATGGAGTTTTTACAGTTTCGGACAACGAGCTGCCTGCACCGAGAGCCAGTGGTGACCGTGGCGGAACATTTTCCTGGTTTGACATTGACGGTGAGGGTGATCTGGACTATTTTATTGCCGGACAGTACTTCGTTCCTGGCGGAAATGGTCTTGTTGAGGCACAGATGCATGTTTACCGCAATGATGCCGAAGGCCAGAACAGTGCACCGTCACCACCAACAGGATTGACTGCTACAATTCAGGCAGACAGTACAGTTCTTTTTTCATGGATCCCTGCAAGCGATGATCACACATCTGCTCCAGCGTTAACATATGATCTTGTTGTAATCAAGAACGGAACGCATACACCCACAAAAATAAGCGATTCCCCTGATAAAATTCCGGTTACTATTCTTACTCGTCTCCCTGAACCAGGAAATATCAGCGCTGTTACCGAATGGTCATTAACCGGACTCCAGGATGGTCAGTATGAATGGAGACTTCGTGGGGTTGATGCAGCTTACGTTGGCAGTACAATAGCCAAAGGTGTATTCAATATCGGTATTCAGACAGCAGTTGAAACGGAGGATAATTTACCCGGCGTTTATTCCTTAGCTCAGAACTATCCTAATCCCTTCAACCCAACAACCGCAATCAAATATTCGATACCGAAGGAAGGGTTAGTTACATTCAAGGTCTTTAACACAATAGGGGAAGAAGTAGCAACACTAGTTAATGAGAATAAACAAGTTGGTAATTATGAAGTAACGTTTGATGCAACAAATTTATCAAGTGGTGTCTATTTTTACAAACTCGAAGCTGGAGATTTTTTACAGGTGAAGAAAATGATATTGATTAAATAATAATATTTATCCTTCCCTCTCCTTTATAAGGAGAGGGATTGAGGGTGAGGTTTTCTTTCAGCTTTAATAAGTTAAACAATATTCCTTTCCGCCCAATCCGCAACTTTCTCTGCAAGTTCTTTAAGCACTTCTTCATCATTTTTACCAGAGCTTTTAGGTAAATGGAATGAATGATCGGCACCCTCAATTATATGGAGCGTAGTTTTCTTACCAAGTTTTTTAATAACAGGTTTTAGAAGTTCAAGATCTGCAAGTTTATCTTTTGTTCCCTGGAGAAAAAGCATAGGGATTTTAACATTGTATAAATGCTCTGCTCTTTCGTTTGAAGGTTTTCCCGGAGGATGAAGAGGAAAGCCAAAAAATACAATTCCTTTTACATCGTCTAAAGCTTCTTTCGATGCCGACATTGAAGTCATTCTTCCACCCATTGATTTACCTCCAGCCAGCAGAGGGATTTCGCCAGCATATTCTTTAGCCGCCTTAACTGCTGATCGGACTGTTTCCATTAAAATTGGTTGAGGATCAGGCCTTTTAATTTTCTTTTCAGTGTAGGGAAAGTTATATCTTAAAGTTCCAATGCTTTCATCACCAAGATAGCCAGACATCTTCTCCATAAACGGATGCTTCATTCCTGCACCGGCTCCATGAGCAAAGAGAAGCAGCAATTTTGGATTAGCTGGTAAAACAAGTATCCCGCTTACTTCACCTGAACTTTTAGACACTGTGAATTTAATGTTATGAATTGTTTGTTTCAGAATAATTCTTTCTTCTTAATATTTTATTTTTTTCAATAAATTTCTGAAAATCACTTTAGTCAGTTTTTTCGGTTTCTTCCCTGCTTCGGAAGAAATTAACTGCCAATCCGGTTCAGCAGATTCTTTTGCTGTATCAAACAAAACATTTGTTGTTTTCCCGGATGTAATATCTATCCTGCAATTGAAACCAAAAGCATATAATCCTACCGGCTTTATAGAAACAAATAATTTTTTCCCTGAAAAAATATCTACAGAAGGAAGTTTTTCTCCATCAACATTAACAGAGGTTTTTTTAAAAGAATAATCTTCTAAACCCTCAATCCATTCAGAAAGAATATCAAATAGTCCGCCAATTCTTTTAGATAAATACTTCGCTCTCTTACTCTTTTCATTTTTAGTAAGCCCGGAGGATAAAGAAAATTTTCCACCTGATGACTTGGATGATTTTTGGTTTTTGTTCATTTATTTTTTTCGATTATTATTCCTTCAAATATAACCCAACATCAAATAAATTTCACATGTTCCGAACAAAAAATAATCCTGCGATAATCCACAATTTTCATTTTGATGAAATTTGTTCTATCCATATATTAAAATCCATAAAAGGTGAATACTAATTTTTAACCACAAAAAGGAAATAAAAATATGCCTGTAAAGCCAAGTGAACAAGAAGAAGAATATTTTGCAAGACAGGAATTAGAACGAAGAAAGAAACTTGAAGAAGAAAAACAAAAGAAACTTGCTGAGGATGAAAAACTTAAATTGAAAGAACTGCATTATATGCACTGTCCAAAATGTGGAATGGATCTAGGTGAAATTGATTACAAAGGAATCAAGATTGATAAATGTTTTAGTTGTGGAGGTATCTGGCTGGATGCAGGCGAAATTGAAGTTGTATCTGAACTTGAAAAAACTTCTCTCAATAAATTGTTTTCTATATTTAAGAAATAATTGATCTTATACACAAAAATATTTGATTATTGGCCAGGATAAATTCCTGACCATATCATATTATTAAAAATTAGTACATCATATCTATACTGCAATTTATAATTCATTTTATCTTATGAACCATAATTAAAACTATTTCCGCATAATTAATTATGAAAAAAAATAAAAACCTTTAGGAGAATTAATATGAAATATCTTAACCTGGTTTCACTGTTTCTTCTTTTATGCAATTTAACATCAGCACAATATGTGCTTGATCCGGAAGGTTTGTTTTTACCTGATGCGCAGCTT
>CAYNUV010000138.1:0-7578 GCA_964400245.1 uncultured Ignavibacteriaceae bacterium | reverse complement strand
CTGATCAGCCTCCGGCTGAAAGAGTTTTGATTTCTTAAAAAAGCATCATCCAGAGTAAGTAATCAAGGATAAGAATAAGCGCAGCAGATAAAACAAAAGACCGGATTGTAGCAAGCCCAACACCTTCAGCTCCGCCTTCAGTTCTGAAACCAATATGACACCCAAGTAAAGAAGTAACTCCGCCAAAGAAAATTGTTTTAAATAATCCGCCGATAAAATCAGGGAATTCAAAAAATCTTTTTACAGAATTAAAAAAAACTGCAAACGAAACGTCGAGGAAATAATTGGAAACTAAATATGCACCGAAAACCGCAATGAAGTTGGCAAAGGTTACAAGTATAGGCATCATAATAATTGCAGCAAGAAATCTCGGCATTGCAAGATATCTAACAGGATTAATTGCCATAACTTCAAGAGCATCAATCTGCTCGGTAACTTTCATCGTCCCAAGTTCAGCAGCAATAGAAGCACCAACACGCCCTGCAATTACAATTCCTGTAAGAACAGGCCCAAGCTCTGTTATAATTGCCCTGCTTGTTGCCGCGCCTAAAAATGACATCGGTGCAATTCCTTTTAGTTGAAACGCAGCCTGCCATGCAGCCACAGCACCGGTAAACACAGCAATGATTAATACAAGCGGAAGAGAATTAACCCCGATGTGTTCCATCTGGAAGAGAATAAGTTTTCGGCTTCGCAGAATCCAGGAAAAGCTTTTAATAATTCCAAATAACAAACGTGAAACCTGCCCAAACTCCTGGGTAAAGTTTAATGTTGTTTTGCCTATCTTTTGAAAGAATTTAAAAAGCATTCAAATTATTTTTCTATAAACATAATTTAATAAAAATAATAATGGAGTTTTGTTGTTATATTGTTTTAAGATTAATGAACTGAATATTCAACTAATCGAAAAAACCTTTTCTTAAAGATTTTGGTATTTCAATAATTAAAATCTTTAATATTCACACTATGAGATTTACTTATTTTTGGCTTCAATTTGAGACATCAAAATAACTTATGATTACATAGAAAATTGTTAGTTAAGCAATTATTTTAGAAAAACTGACGCGACAAGTGCTTATTTTTTATTTGTTGGCACAAGTATTTTTCCCCTGAATCTCTTTTAATTTCCGCATTTAAACAAGTAATTATAGCACTATAATTGATATTGAGCCTGCAAAAGAGAAGGCTATTAGGTTACTGTATGATGAACTCTTCAAATGGTTCGAACTTACAGGGAAGAGAAAAAAGAATTTCTCAACTCCTTGCGGAAGTTCCATTAGGTATAATAAGCTTTAATGCTGAAGGCATTATTGACTTTGTGAATCCTGCATTCTCAAAGCTTGGGATGATTTATCGTTTAAAAACTTCAACTCTTATCGGAAAAAATATTTTTGAAACTGAAATACTCCCGGGTATTTCTTTAAAAGATGAACTGACAGAATTAACAGAAGGTTACCCATTCGAAAAAGAAACTAAAAATTTTAAAATAAATTCTGATTCTGAAATAAGTGTTATTATAAAAGGTTCTCCGATAATTGAAAATGAAATATTTGTTGGCGGCATTCTTGTGCTCGAAGATTTAAGGGTTATTACAGCTTCAAGAGAAGATGATTTTCTGAAGCTCGAATCTTTTAATAAAATTACAGATGTTGCAGATCTTTTTTTCGTAATTGATAATGAAGGAATAATAAAATATTCAGCCGGGAAGAAGCTTCATTTGTTATCAACCGGAGCTCTGGTAAATAAAAATATAAGTGAATTAATTTCAAGCTTACCGTCAGACTTCAAAGAAATTCTTGCTGATGCCGGGATTAAAGGAGATGAGAAAAGAATTATTACCGGGATTGATCTGGATGGAGAACATTTATTTTATGAAATTATTATCAGTCCATTGCAAACTGAAGATCATCCTTCAAAATTTTTAACCTGCACCCTAATCAATATTACTGATAAAATCAGATCTGAAGACCTTGAAGACAGGCTCCACCTTTTTAAAACTGTTGCTGATGTTTTATGCGATGGAATTATTGGTGTTGATGCCGAAGGGATTATTAATCTCTGGTCACCTTCAGTTCATTCTCTTACAGGTTTTGCGAGTGAAGAAACGCTTGGCGATGCATTGTGGAATTACATACCTGTATTGAACCAGAAAAGTTTTATCCAGCTTAAAGAAGATTTACAGCAATTACACCTTTTCAAGAAGCAAATCCTGGTTTCCTGCCTTCAAGGCAATAATATAATAGTTGAAGCATCCTTCCTCTTGGGAGATGCAAATAATATTTTTATTGCTTTGTTAGCCGCTTCCAGGGAAACAAAGCAGAAAGAATTAGAAATTCAGGATGAAAATTTAAGAAACCTTGTTACTAAAGCAGATGAGATTGTACTTAAACTTAACAATACCGGAATAATTGAATATTTAAATCCTGCTTTTACTTCACATCTTAATTATAAAGAAGATGAAGTGATTGGAAAAAATATTAATGAATTCGTTGATCCCGAAAACTCACTCGACTTAGATAAATACAAAGATAAACCTTATAACTGCGAAACTACTTTGTTAAATAAGCGTGGAGAAAAGGTTTACTTCATCGCAAACATTACTCCGCTTAATGATCAGGAAGAACTGAATGGATTTAATCTTTACCTGATTAATCTTTCCGAAAAGAAACAGAAAGAAAAAGACCTTCAGCAATTCCGTTTCCTTTTTGATAGTACAAAAGATGGAATGGCTATTGAGAAGAATGGAAAAATAATTTCGGCAAACAATGCTTTTGTAAAACTTTTTGGTTATTCATCTGGCAATGAGCTTGCCGGTAAAGATATTTTAGACCTTGTTGCTACAAATGATATTCTTAAAGTTGTTGAGTACCTCCAGCTTTACCAGAAGACAAAAGAAGTTTCGTCAAGATTGGAATTCAACGGTAAGAAAAGAGACGGCGCTACATTTTTTTCCGAGCTTACACTTTCATCTTTTGAATCTGAAGGCAGTCGTTACATTACCCTGATGTGCCGTGACATTACTGAAAGAAAACGTGCCCAGCAGTTAATAAGGGAGTCCGAAGAAAAATACAGGAACCTTATAGAAAATATTGATGACTTTTTATATACACTTGAAAGAGGAAAGATTTTCTTTAAACCTGTTTTCTATACTAATTCTGTAAAAAAAGTTACAGGTTATACGCAAGCAGAAATGCTTAATGATATTAAATTCCTTTTGAAAATTATTCATCCTGATGACCTTGCTTATGTAAAAGAAAATCTGAAAACGCTGAGTAAAAGCAGGACCAAAATGTCTGCTGAGCTTGAGTTCAGAATAATTAATAAACAGGGAAATGTTGTTTGGGTAAGGAATAAACTAAATATCACAAGAGATATTAAAGGCGATGCACAAAAAGTATATGGTCTGGTAAGTGATATCACATTAAGAAAAAAAGCTGAAGAGGATTTAACTAAATCAACACAAAATCTGCTTAAGTTAAATGAAACAAAAGACAGGTTTATAACTATTGTCTCTCATGATTTGCGAACGCCGTTCAGCTCGATACTTGGCTTTACAGACCTTCTTTTAAATGATGATACCCTTACAGAAGCAGAAAGAAATCAATATGTAAAATATATTAAGGAATCATCAGAAGCGATGCTTCAGCTTGTTAATTCTTTACTTGATTGGACAAGGCTTCAGACAGGCAGGATCCGTTTTGAGCCTGAAAGAATTACAGCTTACGAAATTATTCTAAGATCAATACATAGTCTCGAAGGTACTGCTCTTCAAAAAAAAATAACGCTTACTTCAACAGTGCCGGAAAATATTTTTGTTTATGTTGACAGAAGTTTAATCGGGCAGGTTTTTAATAATCTTATCTCCAATGCAATCAAATTCACCAATGAAAATGGAAGCATTACAATTACGGCATCCCCATCATCCTTATCCCGCTTCTATGAATTCTCTGTTAAGGATACAGGAGTTGGAATAGCTCCCGGAGATGCAAAAAAACTTTTCGGTTTAGATACAAAATTCACAACAGAAGGAACTGCAGGTGAGAAAGGTACCGGGCTTGGGCTTTCACTTGTAAAAGAAATAATTGAAAAGCATGGTGGAACTATAAGAGTGGAAAGTGAACCGGGAGTTGGTACAAATTTCATATTTACTTTACCGGTTGGCGCTGCAAATATTCTGCTTGTTGATGAAAATCCGACAGACAGAATACTTTATTCAAAAATCCTTAAACATATAACTCCTGATTATGAAATTGAAACTGCTGTTAATGGCAGAGAAGCTTTGAATAAAATTTTCTCTTCAACCTATGCTCTTATTATAACAGAACACAAAATGCAGGTAATGGGTGGTTACGAACTTGTATTGGAATTGAAGAAGACTGATATGAAGATAAAACCACCGGTCATCATTCTTAGCAACTCAATTGACAGGCAAATAACCGAAGAATACCATGAGATTGGTGTTAAACAGGTTTTTCAGAAACCGGTTAACTTAAGCATCTTTAAACAAGCAGTTGAAAAATCCTTGCGACAAGGTTTAAAATAATTAATACTGATAATGTCATATTGTCATTTCCGTGAAAACGGGAATCTAGGATGGATTCCCACTTTCGTGGGAATGACAACCTGTTTGAAAACCTCTTTATTCCCCTTCAATACTTTCTAAAGTACTTTTCACAACACCTTCTCCCCAGTTAGGATGCAACTCGCTTTCAGGTTTGAAGTTTTTAAATTTCTCCTCTGCCTCTTTAAAAATCGGTAAAGCTTTATCCTTTCCTCCGCCAAACTGAGCAGGTGTATAAAGAATACTCTGTCCATATAAAAAAACAGGGCGCGGGTTTGAAGGATCAAGCTCTTTAGCTTTATTTATATTAGTAGAAAAAATGGGACCGTACTTCATCCACCTGTTTTGCGGATCAATCATTAGTCTCCCGGAAGCAACCATTGCCTTAATCGTATAAATTTCTGAATTATCAGGTTGAAGCGAATCTACAATTGAAATAAATAATTCTGCTTTATCGAGATATGACTCTTTTCTTTCGGCAAGTGTATCCATAAAACTTGAGACCGTTAATAAGTATGAGGCATAATAATATGGAAGCCATTTATCTTTTTCAGTATTGGCAATTCTTTCAAAACTGTTTGCAAGAAGTTGGAATGTTGCAACTGTACTTGCAGTATCATGAATTGCAAGATTTTTTTTCATTGCTGCAATATATTTCTCATCATCCTGAGAGTTAATTGCAACTGTAACAAATAAAAAAATCAATAACAAATTTTTCATAATGAAGTTCCTTTCTATAAATATTTTATCCCTAAATGGAAAAATCAATATTATTTATCATGTTCAAGTGAAATAAATATTCCAAGAAAAGCTGACCGCAATGTTGCCGGAACAATTGCTTCTCTATAGCTTTTATCACTTGAATACCTGTAACCAAAAACATTACTAAAGCCGGCTATGTTTGTTACCGAAAAATATACTACAGTAAAATTATCAAAAATATTTAAAATGTAGCTGGCATTAAAACTCAGGTTGTTATAATTCTTTGTTTTATCTCCAAGATAAACCGGGTTGTTAGGATTGTAATATGGCCTGCCTGTAGCAAAAGAATATGTAAAACCTATATAAGTTGTTATTTCAGGAATCCATCTTTTAAATACAACAGATACTGTATGCGGAGTTGCAAATGTTGGTACTGCAAGATTTGGAAAATCCCTGTAATCTCTTTTAGTATCTAAATAGGTATAAGAAACCCAGTAATCAGCTAAATCAAAAGTTTTTTTATCTCTCCAGAAAATATCAATCCCTTTTGCATAACCGCTGCCGGTGTTATTGTATTTGGGAAATTCCGAAAAACCTTGCCGGAAAGTTTCCTGCTTGGTAAGATTATCATAATCTTTATAGTATCCTTCAATCCTAAAAGTATAAAATTCATCAATATATTGGTAGTTAAGAATGTAATGAATCGCCTTTTCAAACTTCAGCCCGGAATTGTTATAAAGAAATTCATCCTCCGGTGTTTGATAGAAATGGCCATAAGCAAAATTAATTGTACCAGATTCTCCTAACCTGTAAGCAAGTGCCATTCTCGGAGCTAAATTTGTTTTGTTAATTATATTTACTTTTTCAAAACGTAAACCTACTCTTGCAGCAAGATCATTTGTTATGAAAAGATCTGATTCAACGTATCCCGCATAGTAAGTATTTTTTAAGTTTCTGCCGAACTCATTATATGATTCATCAATTTTTAGATTGTGTACTTCACCTCCGAAAGTGATTGATGAATTTCCGAACAAACTTTTGCTTATTGTTATTCTTGATTGAGTAAGCTGTTCATCAGAATTAATTAAAGTATCTGCAAGGTTTATATCTTTATTATCCTTTGAATAAGAAACCCCGGTAAATAGTGTCCAGTCTTCACCAAGAATTTCACTAAAACTTGTGTTCATATAATAATTATTATTCTTCATAAGGAAGCGTTCTTTGATTGCAGGATTATCTATATTATCAACATTCAAAGCAAGATCGCCAAAAGAATAAGAAGTAAAAAGTTTTAGAATTCCTGTCTGTGAAGTTTTTTGCCTGAAAACAATATTTCCTTCCATTCCATATGGAGGATCAATCCAGTCTGTTCTTTGTTTTTGTATTTCGAAATATGGTTTAAGATCATAGTAACCAAACTCTGCAGATAAAGAAGTGTTCTCCCATTTTTGAGTATGTGCGCCGCCCAGACCAACAGCCATAATATTAATTGCACTCGTTGTTGAAGGAGCTAAATCAGAGCTGTTAAGAATTAATGCCGATGATAAAGCTTGTCCGTATTGCGCAGAATATCCTCCCGTACTGAAGATTGTTCCTTTGAAAATAAAAGGAGAGAATCTTCCGCGAGAAGGAATATCAGGAACACTTGAGTAATAAGGACTCTGAACAATCATTCCATCAATTATAGTTTTTGATTCAGCAGCAGAACCACCGCGAACAAACAAACCTTCAGTTTCACCAATGGTCTGAGTGCCGGGAAGAGTTTGCAAAACTCCATAAATATCACCCTCCGCTCCGGCTGTTGTTACAATATCAAGAGGTCTGAGAATAACCGATTTCTTTTCATCGCTTGCTTCAAAAGAACCGGCGGATATTACTACTTGGTCAAGTTCGCTTGCCTCTTCTTCCAAAACAAAATCAACAATAACTTCATTTCCGCTTAGGGATATGTTCTTCTCTACAGATTTAAATCCAATGTAACTAACAACTACAACTCCTTCTCCTGATTCAAGTGTAGTAAAGGAAAACTTTCCGTTTTCATCTGTTGAAGCACCATCGTATGTATCTTTTAAATAAACATTAGCAGAAGGAAGAGATTCCCCATTCTGTGAGGTGACTTTACCTGAAATTGGAGTTTGAGCAAATGATATGTTAATTAAACTGAAAAGAAAAAGTAAAATAAATCGCATGCACCACCTTAAATTTTCATAATACAAAAGTTAAAATAAGTGTTACAGAATTTAAACTGAAATTCGGTGAGAGGAAGAAATCAGTAGGTTAATTGTTCATTCTTCATTATCTACGGTATACCTTAC
>CAYNUV010000137.1:0-7596 GCA_964400245.1 uncultured Ignavibacteriaceae bacterium | reverse complement strand
AAATATGTCCGATAGTGCCGGCATGGCTTTTATCGTTGTGTCGCATTTAGATCCAAATCATATAAGTATCATGCCTGAACTAATTCAAAAATCTACTAAGATGAAATTATTTCAAGCTGAAGACGGAATGGTAGTTGAACCTAATCATGTATATGTTGCACCGGCTAATCGGGATTTAGCAATACTTCACGGAACAATCCAGCTAATAGAACCTCTTGAGGCACATGGATTCCGGCTTCCAATTGATTTTTTCTTCAAATCCCTTTCTGCAGATTTAGGCGAAAAAGCTATTTGTATTATCCTCTCCGGTATGGCATCTGACGGTACTGCAGGATTAAAAGCAGTGAAGAGTGAATTAGGAATGGTAATGGTTCAGGATCCAAAATCGGCAAAATTTGACGGTATGCCAAGCAGCGCCATAAAAACCGGGTTAGCCGATTACATTCTTCCGCCCGAAGAAATGCCGGATCAGTTGATTAATTATACCTTCCAAAAAGTTAAAGGTGTTTTATTAGATAAAGCAATTACCGATGGTAAAATTCCCAATGCAATTCAAAAACTTTTCATACTGCTCAGAACTCACACCGGTCACGACTTTTCACTTTACAAACAAAATACGATCCACCGGCGCGTAGAAAGAAGAATGAATATTTCTCAATTGGATAATCTTCCAAATTATATCCGGATGCTTCAGGAGAACCCCGCAGAAATTGAAAACTTGTTTAAAGAATTTTTGATTGGAGTAACAAATTTTTTCAGAGATCCCGAAGCTTTCGAGAAATTGAAGAATATATTATCAGAGTTAGTAAAAAATAAACCGGATAACGGTCAGATAAGAATTTGGGTGCCCGGATGTTCTACCGGCGAAGAAGCATACTCCATTGCAATTATATTACGGGAATGCATGAATGAAGCGAAGAAATATTTCAACGTGCAAATTTTTGCCACAGATATTGATAATAATGCAATTGAAAAAGCTCGCATTGGTTCATTTTCAGGAATTGAATCCGATATTAGTAAAGAACGTTTGAACCGTTTCTTTACTTCCGAGGGAAATCTATTTCAAATTCGAAAAGAAATTAGAGAAATGCTGGTCTTTGCACCGCAAAGCATTATTAAAGATCCTCCATTTACCAAACTCGATCTAATCTCCTGCCGCAATCTTTTAATTTATTTTAATACCGAATTACAGAAAAAAATAATTCCCCTATTCCATTATAGTCTTTTACATAACGGAATACTTTTTCTTGGTTCATCGGAAACTATAGGTGGATTTGTTGATCTGTTTTCGATGACAGATAAAAAATGGAAAATTTATAAAAGAAGAGATTCCATTTACTCGGCACAGCCTTTTATAGAATTCCCGGCATCACGGCCAATTGGAAAAATTTATGAGACTACTATGAAAAAGAGCGAAGTAAATAACATTGCCCAGTTAGCGGAAAAAATTATCCTGCAAAGTTACTCTCCAAATTGTGTGATAATAACCGAAAATGGGGATATAGTTTATATTCATGGAAGAACCGGCAAATACCTTGAGCTTACTCATGGCGAAGCGAAGATGAACATTTTTGGAATGGCACACGAGGGATTAAAACAAGAACTTCCGGCATTGATTAGAAAAGTTTTATCAGGCAAGAAATCATTAACCGCCGAAGGAATAAAAGTAAAATCTAACGGCAGCACCCAGTTAATAAATCTTACGGTTAAACCGGTCAAAGAACCGGCAGAAATGCTGGGTTCCTTGTTGATCATTTTTGAGGAAGTAGTACCACAAAAAAAAGCGCCGGCTTCTAAAAAAATCCATTATGAAAAGAAATCGGAAAAAATTATCAAAGAACTTGAGCACGAATTAAAAGCTGCTAAAGAAAATTTACGGTCAACCGTTGAAGAATTGGAAACTTCCAATGAGGAACTTAAATCGACCAACGAGGAGATGCAATCAACCAACGAGGAGATGCAAAGTTCAAATGAAGAAATGGAAACTTCCAAAGAAGAATTACAGTCGCTAAACGAAGAATTAATTACTGTAAACACCGAGCTGCAAAATAAAAATGATGAATTATCAACTATCAATAATGATATGAAAAACCTGCTAGAAAGCAGTGATATCCCGACCATCTTTCTGAATAATAATTTATTTATTAAAAGATTTACGTTTCACGCAACAAAGGTTGTGAACCTGATTTCTTCCGACATTGGAAGACCAATAAACCATATAGCTACAAATCTTAAATATGAAAAGTTTATTGAGGATACAAAAGAAGTTTTAAGAACACTTGTTTATAAAGAAACTGAGGTACAAACCAAAGAAGGTCAGTGGTATCAAATGCGGATATTACCTTACCGGACAACAAACAATATTATTGACGGCGTTGTGATTACGTTTTCAGATATTAACAAATTAAAAACTACGCACGAAGAGATCAATAAGTTAAGCCAGGATATTCAGCTTGCGCGTGTGTATGCCGATAATATTATTGATACAGTTAGGGAGTCGCTTCTTATTCTTGATAAAGATTTGAAAGTTCTTTCAGCTAACCGGTCTTTTTATAAAACATTTAATATTGTCAGCGAAAATACCGTCGGCAAGTTTATATACGAACTTGACGATAAAAATTGGGAGATACCTAAACTGCGGGAACTTCTTGAGCAAATAATCCCCAAACACAATTTTTTTGATGATTATGAGGTCGAATATAATTTTGCAAATACAGGTATAAAAAAATTACTATTGAATGCCCGACAGATGTTTCACGGCGAAAAAGAAACTAAACTCATTCTTCTTGCAATCCAGTGCTAAAATATAGAATAAAGAGGTACCAAAAAATGAAACGTACTATAAAAGAATCAGAAAAGACTGTTAAGAAGAAAGTGAAGAAAAAAATCGAAACAAAATCTAAAAAGTCGCCTGTAAAAAAAATTGAAGATGTTCAAAGACTTGTACATTTACTCCAGGTTCATCAAGTTGAACTGGAACATCAAAACCAGGAACTTAGAATTACACAGGAAGAACTGGAAGTATCGAGAAATAAATATGTAAACCTCTTTGATTTTTCGTCAATCCCTTACTTCACTCTGGATCTGCATGGTATAATTAAAGAAGTAAATTTAAGTGCCAGTAAAATGTTTGGAATAGATCGAAGCAAATTAATTGGTAAGAGTTTTATTACTTATATCCCATTAGATGAAAAGGATATTTTTAACTCTTTTATTCAAGCTGTTTTTAAATCTCCCGTAAAAAACTCTTGCGAATTAAAATTGATAAACAAAGATAAACGCGTATTCAATGTTCTGCTGGAAGGTTTTGAGTTAGATGACTCACTGGAACCAGAGCAAAAATGCCAGGTTGGATTAATTGATTTGACGGAATACAAGAAGGTAGAAGATTCTTTAAAAAAATCCAACGAAGAACTTAAAATACTCAACACAACCAAAGATAAATTCTTCTCAATCATTGCACATGATTTAAGAAGGCCTTTCCAGTCCTTGATAAGTTATTCAGAATCGCTGGCTAAGGAAATTGAAAGCTTATCACATGAAGAAATAATATTATTCAGCAAGGGGTTAAATGATAATTTGAATAATCTTTATGGACTTCTGGAAAATTTGCTCAATTGGTCAATGATGCAAAGAAACGTGCTTGAGTATAAACCGATAAATCTTAATTTAAATGATGTAGTAAAAAAAATAATTGGAATATCAAATCAGAGTGCTATGGAGAAAAATATTTCCTTATCCAGTAATGTTGATACGGGAACTTTCGTTTATGCAGATATTGATATGCTCTGCTCTGTTATTCAGAACCTTATAATAAATGCAATTAAATTCACCAAACCAGAAGGACGGATAATTGTTTCATCAATTGAGAAAGACGGTTTTGTCGAAGTGTCCGTCCAAGATACTGGGATAGGAATTGATTCAAAAAAATCTTTTGAAATGTTCAACTTCAATACGCTATTTACAACTGACGGAACCTCCGGAGAGAAAGGAACCGGACTTGGATTACCCCTTTGCAAAGAATTTGTCGAAAGAAACGATGGTAAAATTTGGGTCGAAAGTGAATTAGGAAAAGGATCAAAGTTTACATTCACTTTATGCAAATCAGTTTCATAAGTACATCATTTAGTGATGTTGTGCAGGATTTGTTTTGAATTTCATGAGGAAGGTAAAATGATTCCGAGGAAAATTAAGGTCTAAAACAAATCGTAGCTTTCTTTTCAGGTAATTGGAACGTAATGAAAAAGATTCAGATATTGCTTATCGAAGATAATAGACTACTGCGTGATGGTATTGCATCAATGCTTAAAAAGCAGCCTGATATGAATGTTGTGGCTGCTGTTGGTAATGGCGAAACCATATTGCAGATGATGGGCAAGTTCAAACCAAATATGGTTCTTCTCGATCTCGGTTTACGAAGTCAAAACAGTTTGCAAGTTGTAAAATTAATTAAGAAGGATTTTCAGGAAACCAAAATAATAGTGATGGATCTTATACCAGTTCAATCAGATGTTTTCGAATTTGTCCAGGCAGGAGCATCAGGATTCATACTAAAAGATGCGAACGTTGCTGAATTTTTTAAAACTATCCGATCAGTTTATCAGGGTGCTCAGGTTTTACCACTGCATTTAACCGGTACACTTTTTTCTCAAATCGTTGATCATGCAATTAATGGATCCAACCCTTCCACCATCATTAAATCGGTTCGTATGACAAAACGTGAACGGCAGGTGATTGAATTGATTGCAGATGGTTTTACTAATAAAGAGATCGGGCAAAAACTTCATCTATCTACTTACACTGTTAAAAGTCACGTTCACAATGTCCTTGAAAAATTGTCACTTCATACGCGTGTCCAGATTGCAAAATATGCACATATTTCCGATTCTTATAAAACTGTTATAGATACAACTTCATTAATCGGCGAGTAATTACCGTTCCTACATGTGAGATGTAGTTCCTTTTTCATTCTTTTGTATTATTAACTTAACTTTCAATTCTTTGTATATAAAAGCGTTCCTGACAATGATTCTTTTATTTAACCAATAAGTATTTACATCTTAAGTATTAATCCTTTTTTCATTCTTTGGAACGATTTACTTTTCAATCATTTCTACTTAAAATATATACGTGGTATTCCCTCAACAAAAGAGATTTTTTTAGTTTAGCGGATAAAATAGTAAATGAAAAATGGGAGGTGAGTTTTTGAGAATGGACTTAAAAAAAATATTCATTTTAGAAGAAGAAAATATTATTGCCCTTGATATAAAAAATATCCTCGATAATGCTGGACTATATCTGCCTATTATTATAAAATACAAAGAGGATATATTTAGTTTAATATTAGATGAAAGACCTGAACTTATTATAGTATCTTCAAATGTTGATAAGAAAATATCTAAAGAGATTTTTTTTATTGGAAAAAAATTGCAAACCCAGTTTATATTATTGTCAACAAACTCCCACTATAGTTGGAATCAACAAACGAATATGGATTTTTACAATGAAGTAATTTATAAACCCTTTTCTAATGAAATACTTATTAAAAGCGTTGAAAACTTACTCAAACCAACTTCTCTCATGTTTGCAAATGCCTGAGTTTTATTATAAAGAACAACTATTGCTAAAAGCATTTCAACAATTAATAATAGATTCTTCAGCAAGACATTCACTCTAAAGGATTAATCCCTTTTTCATCTTGGGAACTATAACAATTAAAAACTATCTTTAGTAACTTTATTATTCAAAAATAAAGTACAGAAGTGTGCATTAGAATTTAGTAAGAACAGGAGTTAAGTTATCCGAAAACTTAGAATTGGAATTATAGATCTCGTAAGTAAAGGACCCACAAAAGCATTATTCTCACGAATTATGAATGCTAATTTTGCCAGTATTATGCCGCAGGTTTTAGCGGTATGGTGTGAAGAAGAAGGGCATGACGTATCGTATGTATGTTATACAGGATTTGAAAATCTTGTTAATGAATTACCGCAGAATGTGGATATTGTATTTATAGGAGCTTTTACAGAAGCAGCTCAAACAGCTTATGCATTGAGCAATCTTTTTCAGTCCAAAGGTGCAGTTACAGTTCTCGGAGGTCCTCATGCAAGGTGTTATCCACAGGATTCACAAAAATATTTTGATTACGTTGTAGGATTCACCAACAAATCTGTTATTAAAGAAATTTTGCTTGATTTTTCACCTCAAAGGAATATGGGCCTTTATCTATCTGCAAAAAAACAACCGGAGTCGCTACCAGGTATCCGTGAACGCTGGAAATTTATTGACCAAACTTTAAAAAAAGCTCCTTTAATAAAAATGGTTCCGATGATTGGAAGTTTGGGATGCCCCTACACATGCAGTTTCTGTATTGATTCTGTAATACCTTATCAGACACTCGATTTCCAGGTGATGAAAGATGATCTCTCTTTCCTTCTGAAAAAATTTAAACGTCCAATGGTTGGATGGCACGACCCAAATTTTGGAGTTAAGTTCGATGATTATATGGATGCAATTGAGGAAGTTGTACCACCGAACAGTATTGATTTCATTGCAGAAAGCAGTCTTTCACTATTATCTGAACAACATCTTAAACGGCTTAAACGAAATGGATTCGGTGCGCTTCTTCCAGGGATAGAATCATGGTATGATCTTGGGAATAAATCCAAGACAGGACAGATGAAGGGAATGGATAAAGTGAAAGAAGTTTCCGAACATGTAAATATGATCGTTCGATATACGCCTTATATCCAGACCAATTTTGTGCTCGGCTTAGATTCAGATGAAGGCCCGGAACCTTTTGAACTGACAAAGCGATTTGTGGATTTATCTCCCGGTGCTTTTCCCGGATATTCACTGCTTACTTCATTTGGACAGGCAGCACCTCTAAATCTTGAATACCAGAAAGCTAACCGGGTATTACCTTTTCCATTCCAGTTTCTAAATAACAATCATGCAATGAATGTAAAACCAATGAATTATTCGTGGATAGAATTTTATGATAATATAATTGATCTTGGAAAATATACGTTTTCATGGAAAGCAATTTATAATCGCCTTATGGCAAACAAAACAATGATCCCGAAATGGATGAATGTTGTAAGAGCAATATCTGCAGAAGGTTTTGGCAGGATTAAATACAATATTGAAGTTCGCAGATTATTGAGTTCTGATAAACAATTCAGAAATTATTTTGAAGGAGAAACAACTGAACTGCCACAATTTTATAAAGACCAGATAAAGAAGAATCTTGGAACGCTCTGGGATTGGCTTCCAAAGGAAGCGCTTAATCACGATCCGAATGCTTACCTTAAATCCACGTTTGAAGCAACTAAAGAAAAAGGAATAGCTGTTTGAGAGATTAGAGAAAATATCCTCAATTGAAATAAGATCATATTTTAGCTTAATTTTTTGCCCTTTGTTTTTGATTGCTTTTACATTTCTTTGGTTCCCTTTGTTCAAATTATTTTTTTGAATTCTATATTATATTTTATAAAAATCGTTTTATTAGTTCCGAGTTTGTTGCCTGACCCATAAATTTTTTTTGTAATAGCAGGATAGAAATGTCATAGATTCGCCAAGATAGAAATGTCAGTA
>CAYNUV010000136.1:0-7597 GCA_964400245.1 uncultured Ignavibacteriaceae bacterium | reverse complement strand
TTGGTGGATTGCTTCCATTGATAGGTCTTTGGGTTGTTGCAGAAACAGGAAATATATATGCTGGATTGTATTACCCGATTGCTGTGGCTTCAATCACTTTTATTATCGGCTCAATCTTCTTAAAAGAAACAAAGCATATTGAGATTTGGAATGAAGTAAAGTTAGCTGAGGAAGAGGATTAAAAATTAGTAACTCGTAGAGACAAGTCGTGACTTGTCTCTACTTTCTAAAACACTTTATTTCAACAATATCATTCTCTTAGTACTGGTAAAATCACCCGCTATTAATTGGTAAAAATAAACCCCGCTTGCAAGTTCAGAGGCGTTAAATTCAATTATATAATTTCCTGCAGGCTGATTTTCCGAGATAAGAACTTTCTCTAAAGAACCTGTTACATTATAAATTTTTAAATTAACATACTCATTCTGAGGAATTGAATACTGAATTGTTGTTGAAGGATTATATGGATTGGGATAATTTTGGTTTAGTACATAGTCCATTTTAGATACTTCATCGTTTACATCAGTCGAACTTTCTACATTTACTTTTCCGGACATTCCTATTCCATTTGGTGCTCCATGCTCAGAACAATAATACATGAAGCTGCCAATAGAATTAAAAACATTCAGGAATGTCCAAATTGAAGTGCTTGGTGCACCGCTTGTAAAACTATTATCGTCCGCCATTACATTGTGAAGTCCACCATTGTTAGTCCATTTTACAGTATCACCAACAATAATTGTTACCTCATCAGGACTGAAAGTCATACCAACAAGTGATACGGTATGTAAAGTTTGGGAAAAACTATAATTTATCATCACAAAAAAGATTAATAAAATATTTCGTACTAAAGAATTCATTTTTTCTCCTTTTATATCAATTAAGAATTGGTTTGAACAACAGTAGTAATAAAACAAAGAATTTAGTGACAAATCAAGTGACAACAAGCAAATGTAAAATTGTGTAGAGATTTTATTTCTCCAAAAATAATTTGTAGGTAAATTTTTACTTGATTTTTCTAAGATTTAAATGAAAGTTTATAGTGATTCTTAATAAATAATATTTCCTGGAAGGGGAAAATATGAAACACCTAATATTGTTCATCAGTTTATTGGTTATCTTTTTTGGCTGTTCAGGTTCTCAGTTAGTTCAACCAGTATTAAAGGAAAGCGTTGAACCCGTTTATCCTTACGAAGCAAAAATAAAAGGTATTGAAGGATCTGTAGATGTTCTGCTCGTTGTAAATGAATTGGGGGATGTAACCAACACCAAAATATTAAAATCTTCCGGACACAAAGTTCTTGACGATGCTTCAATTGATTATTCAAGAAAATTAAAGTTCGAGGAATATTCACTTAAAGGATGGTCAACTCCGGTTTTTATTAAATGGAAGGTGAACTTTAAACTTAATGGAATAGATGTAGAAAACGGAAAAATAAATGTTTTGGTTTTTTCAAAAACGGAAGAATACAGGCACGAATCAATTGTAGCCGGAATATCTTCTTTAACCAAACTTGCACAGGAAAATAATCTTCATATTGACTTCTCAGAAGATGCTTCAGTGTTTAGTGAGAATAACCTGTCTCAATATAATGTTATAATCTTTCTTAACACATCTGGAAATATTCTTGATGCTAATGAAGAAACAGCTCTAAGAATGTTTATTGAAAATAAAGGCGGTTTAGTTGGAATACACAGTGCAACTGATACCGAATATGATTGGGATTGGTATAACGAACTTATAGGTACACATAATAATGGCAAGGAAGAAATTCATAAAGCAGTTGTCAGAGTAGTTGATAAAGGTCATCCTTCAACAAAAGATCTCCCTTATACCTGGGAAGTAGAAGATGAGTGGTGTAAATTTGCCAACAAACTAGCTGATGATATAAAGGTTCTTGCAATCGTAGATGAGATTGTATTTCAGGGTCAGGAAAAGGTTTTATTCAATCCATATTGCTGGTATCATGAATTTGATGGTGGAAGAGCATGGTTTACTGTTGGCGGACATAAATCTGAAAATTATTCCGATCCATTATTTATGAAACATATACTTGGCGGAATAAAATACGCAGCCGGAGTAGAATAGAATTATTTTTTTTAGAGATGACATCTATTTAAAATGGTGTCATCTCTTATAATAAACACAACCTCGGAAGCTGCAGTTCCAATTTATCATATCTCTAAACCAATGACACATCAGATGTAAAGTTTACACAGATATATAATCATTTACAGAACAAAACTTGAAGGATGCTGTTGAGTTATTGAATAACTAAACTATGCCCCTAAAATTAATTTATACACACAGAAACAGGTATAGGAGAGACTTTCTTTTATTATTGGTAATACTTTTTACCTAAGAGTGAATTTCTCTTTGAACTTTGTTAAGTTCATATCATCAGTAAGGAAATAAAATTATGATTAACTTTTTAAAATCAAATTGGATTATAGTCCTAATTCTTGCATTTATTTTAATCACACTTTTCCCACCTTTCAATTGGTACTTGGGCAGTACACAAAACTCATACGCTATTGAATTTGGGACACAATTACCAATCAAAAGTTATGATTTTATTTTCAATTCGTCTGTTAAACTGATTAATTACCAAAAATGGGATTGGGACAATAGCAGTAATTCATCAGTAAAGATAAATATAGAAGTTCCCTTACAAAGAGCAATAATTCTTTATGAACTAATTCTTAATTATGTTCTTTCTACCCTAATTATTTTTTTATTCTACACATTGAATGAAAAGATAAAATTGCGTAAGAAATGATATAGTTTTTATTTTATAACGTTAAGAACTTAGCAATAAATAGCCAAAATATTTTTAGAAATTAATCCTTCTCTTGTGTTCCGGTTAAACGGAAGGCTCAAGGCTTGAGCTGCTTACACGATTGAAGGATTTTTTTATTGATAAATATGAAGCAGAGAATTTATATTATACTCTTTTTTCACTGACAATGATAATGACCTATTACCAAAAGACGTAAAAGTAATTGAGGAAAGATTTGAAAATTTTTTCAACTCTTTATATTCTTTAGCTAAAGCTAAAACAAAAGAAGTATTAACAAAACAAAAAGAGTCTTTAAAATGGTTGTTCTATGAAGATATATCATTAAAAGCTAACAACAACTATTACTTAAAAACTCTATTAATTGAAGACAAAGAGGACAAGGAAAATGTTAGAGTTTCAAATATAAAAGTTGCATTAAATAAATTTACATCAATTGTGGAAGATTCTTTTAGAATTCCAAATTTAGTTTTATCGGCGTTTGAAGAAACTTCAAATAATTTTGAAAAAATGATTAATGATTTGTTAGATAAAAATAGAACATATAGCATTGCACTTTTTAAGAAAGCGAAGGTTATTTATGAAACCAATAAAGGTAGAAAACCAAGAGTAACACAGGCTGAAGCTTTGATTTTAGCTAATAATGAATTGCAAACATATAACAATGAGTTGTTAAGAGACCGGAATGGTTTTGACACTCCTTTTTTTTTCACTTATGCAAACTTCATTCAGAAGACAATTCAAAAATCTTTAAATAAAATTTTGTGAAAGCTCTTTCACATTTTTTGTGAAAGTGGAAGTTATATCTTATCTCTGATTCATTTCTTTAATTACCTACTAAGATTTTTTATTCCAAGACTGAAGAAAATAAATAAAGTTTCCGTTCACTAATTAAGCCTCTTTGTTATTGCTTCCGTCTTGGCAATTCATACTAAGAGGCTTTTTAGTTTAAACAACAAAGCCGGAGTGGTTTCCGGCTTCATAAAACAAATATTTATTGGTGCAATGATGGACAAAAATAAAAATTTAATTGAACTAATTCCAACTAAATATCCTTCCGTCTTTAATGTTCAGCTTAACCTTGAACATCAAACAAGATTTATCGGCAAAATAGATTTTGCAGGTGAAGGAACGTTCACAACCTCAAGAACTGAGAGACACCACTTTCGCAAAACAAACAGTCTTGGAATCAATTACAATTTATTAGCGGATGAAAAGATTCCTTTCAAGTGGATTGTCATAGATTATAGCGGAAAGAAATTAATCTCTACAAGAAATTATTTTCTAAAAAAAGGTAAAGCTTTTCAGTTTGGTAAAAAAGGTTTCGAGGTTCAGATATTTGTTTGTATTGATGAATTAAATATTCATACAGCTCGTGAGTTTGAAGCAAGTCAAACAATTCAAGGGAATCTTTTTCCTGTTCCTTCTGGAGAAGCTGCTTAAACGAAAGGACATTCAAAATATGATAAATGATTCATTGGAAAAACTCTATGATGAACAGGGAATAAATCCAAAATTTTTTATAGAAAAACAACTCGAATTATTAAATAAAGCTTTTGAAAAAGATGACCTCACAAACGCAAACAAAGTTCTGGAAAGCTTCAAAGAATCATTATCAATGAACCCGCCAAAAATAAAACGGTATGAATCTTTTGGATTGCAACTAAAAGGAACAAGTAACCTTCAGGAAAATTTCTTGAAAGCTAAAGAACAAAGCGATAGAAAGGAATTATTATCTAATCAGGTTGAAGGCTCTTAGCAGGTTTAAAAGGAAATTTATCTTGTAAGGCTCTTTTCTGTTTGAAGTTAGAAATATTAGATAACTAAAATATTTAATGATGGATTTTTAAAGTATCAAAAAAAAAACAAAAACAAGCTTAAATCTTCATTTTGAATCTTTAGGCTTTTCCGTTGTTAATGCTAAAAGCTTATCTCCAAGATTTAGTGCAGATTTTGTTTTAGCCTTATCTATTAATTCTCCCGTTTTTATGGCACCATGTTTTAGAGGTATGAATCCCATTTCTGCTATAGTAAGAGTACCAAATGCTGTTGAAAGTATTGGAGCAACAATTAAATCATTTACTGACATACTCAAAATTCCCACTGAAGCCCATACACCGTCGATGATTTTTTTAATGAAAGGTTTGATAATTTTGTTGAGACAACAACAGGTGAATTAAATACCGGTACTATCATATATATAGCTGAGAGTCACGGCTTTATATATAAACCTGAAGAAGAACTACCAAAAGATCCCCGGCTTTCTCTGCATCTGGAAATGATGAAGCGTTTTAATATAGATGATACCCGTGATCCGAATAAACTCCTTGGATATCCGTTAACAAAATTCAATCAGCTTGCTGAACATATAGATGGTGTTCAACCCGGTTTATATTTTATCGGAGCGGAACCTAATATTGGAAAGACAGCTCTATTGATGAATCTTACTTTAGATATGATTGATACAAATCCTGATGTATCTGTAATTTATTTTTCTCTTGATGACGACCGGACCAAGATTGCATACAGGCTTCTCAGCATTTTGTGTGACTTGCATATTAAAGAAGTAAGAAGAGGTACTAACATTGCTGTTAACAGAAACCTCATTACAGAAAAAAGAAAGGTTCTTATTGATTTGCTAGTCTCAGGACGTTTGATGATTCCGGATTTGGTAGATGTAAATCATATTGAGCACTTACAGAAGTTCTTAAATGAGAATAATAAAGAAAACTTAATTGTTTGTATTGATGGGTTATATAACCTGGATATTCCGGGAAAGGATGGTATTAGGGTAGAAAATATTGGAAGAGCAAATGCAGTAAAATATATTGTTGACAAACTTGGTATTCCAATTTTTGTCACGGGCGAACTCAGGAAGAAAATGAAAGGAGAAGGTAAGGATAAAAAACCAACCATCGATGATTTAATGGAGTCTGGCAAATATGCTTACAATGCAAGTGTTGTATGGATTCTTTATAATGAGGATAATGATGATTTGAATTTTCACAAACCTGTTTTGAATCTGGAGTATTGCAAGAATAAAGTCTCAGAGTATAAGGGAGTTCAGAAAATAGTATTTGCAAGAAATTCAGGAATCATTACCGAGGTTGCAAATACTAATGCATCTACAAATTCACCTGCTGACCACGGAGGTGATCTTGTTTGAACTCAGTAAAAATAGACAGAGAAACAGCAACGGAGTTTTTACCCATTTTTATAAATAAGGGTATATATAAAGATTACGATAATTTGCCTGAGCATTCAGAAATATTAACACAAGAAGCTGAAAGGTTGAAGGTATCTAAGTTAACATCAGCACAGGAGAGAGAAATACTATCGAAGATTGGAACATACCGGACTCCTGAATATGTTGTCAGAGATTACGGCGATTATCTTATAGCATTTGGTATGAACGGACTTAGTCAGGGAGGAAACAAAAACTCCTTGGTTGATTCTCTTCAGGAAATAAAAAGAGTAAAACTTTATAAGTTAGGTTATATAGTTGCATATTATATTTTAAGTGAAGTATTCAAACGGAAGGGGTTTGAAGATATTGTTATTGAAAAGAAGAAGATGATTACTGAGTTGGGATATTCAACAGATGATAAACAGATTTACCAGGATATTGATGATATTATGTTCTCATTAGCTCATTTGAATTATGTAATTGTTAAGTTCAAAAGAAAAGCAGAAATGCAAAAGGTAAGTTCAAAAAAGTTAGGGTATTTTAATATATGATTTAGAAGATGATCTGCATAACAGGTATATAATTTCAGTTAATAAATATTATGTCGGATGTGTCCTGCATTTTTTTGCAAAGAACTATACTAAAAAAGTTCCTCGTGGATATTTTAATTTCCCTACAGCTCTTCTGCCGGAAATGAAAAGATATTCATCAACAGCTTTGTTGTTACTTACATATCTGTTAGCGTCTGCTGGTAACAGCAAACTGAATACAAAAGATTTTAAAGTAATAGCTGTGAGTAATAAATATTTAGCAGGTGAGTTGAGCATTTCTAATATGAGGGACTATGATATTAAAGAAAGAATAATATCAGCTTTGGAACAGATTGGAATAATTGATGATATTCTTCCTTCATTAGAGGAGCTAAAAAAATTAAAACCCTCAGAGTTTATGCAGCAGGTTGTGGGGATATCGATTGTTAAATCAATTTCACAGTTGGATGGTTTTATAAAAAGTAATCTTTTGATCGTAAAAAATGGGTGAAAAGTAATCTTTTGATCGTAAAAAGTAATCTTTTGCTCGTAAATGGAAAAATTAAGTTATTTAAATATAAGGACTTAAGTGCCCTAAAATTCACTTATACTATATTTATATAGTATTTATATACCAGTCTCCCTCACTGAGCGTTCGGAGACTGGGTATTTAGGGTTAAGGGTTGTTTAGTTGTTAAAGTTGTTCAGCGATGAACTTGGATGTTTTTGGATGTTTATAGTAACCTGATCGAATTCCTAAGAGGGCCATCAACAGGGTTGTTTATGTTGATCAAGCTGTACAGCTTAGATACAAAGAAGACCCCATTCGGGAGTCAAGTTCAACACTGCAATATAAATTCCCGGGGCTTATGTTGTTTAAGCTGCCTATTTACCAAACCAACTTAGATACAAAGAAGACCCCGTTCGGGAAGACTTACTTGCATAGACCTCACGTTTACAACCGACTATAATTTATCCAGAATGCGTTGAGTTTAACCAAAAGTATTTTCATAACCCTTTTCCTTCTAACTTATTATATATAATTTTTTTTTATTTGAAGATAGGAGTTTTTTATGAACGAT
>CAYNUV010000135.1:0-7625 GCA_964400245.1 uncultured Ignavibacteriaceae bacterium | reverse complement strand
ACATAATTATCTGTTTCATTTACAGTTCCACCAGGGCCGGCCCAAGTATTATTACCACCGGTTGCTGATTTAAACATTGTAAGGTTAGCTTCGGCTATTCCATTAAGTTCAGATTCATCATAATTGAATCTTAATGTTGCATCTAAACTATTATTATTTGTTGGAACAATATTGAATTGTCTGAATATTCCTTCGTTACCCAATCCTGTACCTGCTGAATGATATCTTTCAACAAGAGTAGAACCAAGGTTTGCAGCAGAAGTTAACATTGCACCAAGACCACCAACATTAACACCTACAGGTGCATTCAAATCACGGGTGGTAACTATTTTCCCTGTTAAACCGGTTACAGTATTTCCAGCAGTTTCAATTAATGCTGCACTGTTTCCAAGAGTTACTAAATTTCCATTAAGATTCAAATCACCACTTGTTACATTTAAATTCCCATCAACTTGTACATTAGAACTTAATGTTACACCTGTACTGTTGTTTATGGTAAGATCATTTACTATCCCCGGCAATAAACTTCCTGTTACCTGGGTAGTTGTTCCATTAAAAGTATAATTTGCTGCGGTACTTAAAGTTTTTGTACCAGTATTCTGAAGAGTACTATCTAAACCGCCGGCATTTCCACAACCTAAAGTTGCACCTGCATTAAGAGTAAAGATACCGCTTCCTCCAAACTGGCTTGTACCAACATTCAAAGTAGAACTTGAAGCAACTTCAACGGGGCAACCACCACTTCCAAATGTTACATTTGTAAATGTTAAAGTCTGAGGATTAGTTCCTGCAAAAACAAATTTGGCTCCTGCAGAATTTGAATTCTGTGTAGCTGCATCGGAAATTGAGAAGTTTGCACCATAAAGATTCCAGGTTGTAGTTCCTGTACCACCCTGTGAACCTCTGCTTACGGAGAAATTTCCTCCGGTAACAGTAACATCACCATAATGATTTATAACAATAGTAGTGGTTCCATTACCTGTTCCGTTAGATGTAAAATTTCCAGCAGTCTGAGTAATATTACCCATTATATTTACGGTTGACGAATTTCCTGCAAGAGGTGCACACATTTGCCATCTTCCTGTACCGGTACTTGTAATAGTAATATTACCGCCAATAGTATTCCCATTCCAACCAAGATTATAATTGCCAGTCTGATTTGGACAGTTCCAGATTATATGATGAAAATTCTGATTCCCATTTGCCGGAGCTCCACCTGTTACACCTGTTATTTCACAGGTTGAACCTGTTCTCCACGTTGAAAGGGGAATAGTACCTGCTACACGTATGTGTCTATAGATAGAATTATTTTCAAAGCTTATTACTGCCAGGCTATCAGATTTAATTACGGCTCCATTATTAATAAAAGTACCATTTACAAACATATCAACAGTATCGGCATTGTTAACAATATTAATTGTGGATGCACTGTCAACATCATAATTAATTGTACCCGTATAGGAAACTGAACTTAGTGAAACCTGCTGAGTATCATCTAATGCAGTGAAAATAAATTTTGAAAAATTATTGGAAGTTTGAATTGTTGCATTTGCAACTGAAAAATCTCCAAATAAATACCAGTTGGCTATTCCTCCACTTCCCCTGCTTAAGGAAAGATTACCACCTGTAACGTTAACATTTCCATTTACATTGATTGTATAAGTCTGAGCGCCACTTGAACCATTTGAGGTAAGTACCCCCCCGGTTACAATAACGTCTCCATTTATAGAAATAGGATTTGCAAACGCAGTATTGTTTGTCATTTGTAAACGACCGGTACCGGAACTTACGCAAGTTAGGTCTCCACCAATTGTATTACCACTCCAGGCAAGGTTTAAATTAGCAGTTTGACCGGAGTTATTCCAAGTAAAATGATGGAAATTCTGATTTGCATTACCAGGTGAATTACCAACTATTCCTGTTATTAAACAAATTGATCCGGTTCCCCAAGTAGAGGTTGGAATTGACCCTGCATTACGAGCATGTTCGTAAGAACTGCCGGAATCAAATGTTAATGAACCGGCACCTACAGCAAGAATTCCAGTTCCTTCAACCTGAATATCTCCCGTTACTGAAACAGCAATATCAACATTAACAGAGTCATCAATAGTAATATCTTCAGAACCTGTTGGTGCCGACCCTGCCGGTACCCAGTTAGCGCCGTCATAAGTTTCCCACGTTGCAGCTAAACTCCAATCCCCCGCTGCAGCTGAGCGATAGTCTCCAACACCCTGACTGAAAATATTGGTACTGAAAACTATCAACATTAAAACCGTTAAGGTAGTTCCTAGTTTTTTCATAATGTACTCCTTTATTATGTTTTATAAAATAAGCCTGCACTAAAAAACAGGCACAGTCTATTATTTAATTTATTCGGATTCTTAAAATCAGTTGAGGAATTTATTAAACGATTATTCCTAATAATTAAAAAGATATAAGAAGAGATAACCTGCTGACACTATCAAATATTTCGAAACTTGAATAAGAGTAACCAACTTCGATATTATAATCAGAAATTGTTTGGCTTAAACCAATTCCACCAGACCATGAAGCAAGATCCCTGTTAGTTTGATAGCCTCCACGCAAAGAAACCATTTGCATGAATTGATATTCTAATCCAATGTTTACTCTTTCAGAGTAATTATTCTGATGAAGAAAATCTACAGCAACATTAACCATATTATCTTTTGAAATTTCAGAATTAATTGCTTCCATAACATTCATAGCAACACCAAGTGAAAAAACTAATGGAAGTTGTTCATCAATCAATTCTCTTTTAATATTGGAAGCAAAATTTCTTATATACATTCCAAATGTGAAACTCTTAAAGTTGGTTAAATATCTTATACCTGCATCAAAAACTAGTTTGGTTGCATCATTATCTTTCAGATCACCCCTGATTACAATATTCCTTCCAAGATTCTGTCCTGCGAGTTTAATGGTACCACCGACAGAAAATTCCTTAGATATAGCTTTTGCATAAGATAGTCCAACTACATACGCACCTATATTGCTTATTGAACCAATATCTTTATAACCGAGAGGATATAAACTTCGTTCTAAATCTGTAATAAGACTTGTTCCTATGATATTTCCATAATCAACTGTTAAAAGATTAAAACCTACTACCCCAAACTCACCAATATTCCACGCAGCCCCACCACTGATATAATTTATATCGGCTATCCACTTTGTATAATTGATATTGATGTCAAACTCCTGCTTGATTCCTGTTAAACCGGCAGGATTATAGAACATACTCTCAGAGCCAATTCCAAGTGAGGAATAAGCTTCTCCCAAAGAGGCTGCTTTGGATGATGTACCTACAAGCAAAAAGTTCATTGTGCTTTGCCCGGTTTTACTCAAATCCACCTGGGAATAAATAAAGAGAGAATCCAATATGAGAAAAGCAAAAATATATTTTAAATTTTTCATAATTCGTCTCTAAAAAAATTAACGAACAACAATAAATTTTTGAAAGGTTGTTTCACCAGATGGTTTTTGAAAAACAGCAATGTAAATACCACTGCTGATTACCTGTTGGTTGTCGGTAATCATATCCCATGATTCGAATCCATCTTTCTCATTTGGTTTAAAGTGTTCAATAGTTTTTACCAGATCTCCATTTTCAGTATAGATTTTTATCGTCACTATAGCTGGAAGGCTCATAAAATTAATCTGCCTGTAATCTGTTGTTACAAACTGTGACCTGACTAATGGATCATTAATATTATATGGATTTGGAACAATTCTTATATGAGACATTTCTTCTGATGAAAAATTTGGAGGACGGATGAAGCTTGCATTTGGTAATAAAGTTCTTCCACTGTACATTATTTGCCCTCGTGTTGTGGGGTCTGCCATCAGATCATTTTCATCAATTTTAGCTTTAGTTTGAATGTAGTAATAATATGGCAATGTTTTTAATGCCGTACTATCTGTAAAACTATGTTCTGCTGCTTTATCTTCAGGTCCGGAGGAATATATCTCCTGGTAAAACACCGTGTCCTGATTGGAAAGTTTTCTCATTATACTGTAACCGGCAAAGTTGGACATATCTTCAGCTTCGGTGTTAGACCAGACAATCTCAACACCAGTATCTCCATATCCGGTAATTGCAAAATTATTTACAGGGGCAGGTGCTTTTGGAATCTGATAATTATTTTCAAAGTTCCATTTAGCCCGGTAAGCAGTTAACATAACTGGATCTAATCCCATACTTATCCATCTGTCTTTTCTTTTATCCTGTTCAGTAGCTCCATTAGGAAAAACAAATTGAGACGGAAGCCAACCTGTATTTTGATTAGGAATATTTGGCGGATCTTCCAACGTTCCATTCAACCATTTCATTCCAATTTCCTGAGCTTTTTCTAAACCTATGCCAGCAACACCAACTGCGTATACAATTCTTATTTTATAATTCGGTGGAAATGTATAAGGACCGAAAGTGCTGTAATTTTTTGAATTAGTTGAACTTGTTGTTCCACCAACAAAATTTGAAAAATCAGCAAATCCTAGTTCATCATTATTTATATAGTGGTGAGTATCTTCATAACTACCAGACATTAACCTTGTATCAGAGAAACCACCCCTGAGCGCCCAAAAATTCCTCGGTTCATTACCACCGCTTAAATCTGGGATTTTAGTATCTGTACCTATATAAGTAATTTTTGGCTGAAGCGGATCATCTTCATTTAATAAAGGATCGGTATAGGGTTCCCTTGAAGCATGAAGAATTGTATAGAAAATATAATTCGTATTCACCAATCTTCCGTTTTGTGATACAACTGGACTTCCCATATCATCCCCGGAGATTGTTGGATCATCAGCATGATAAGAATAAAAAACTCTTAATGAATCTCCCGGCCGGGCACCATAATAATGCTGCCAGGTATATTGGTACTTTGGGGTTTCGTTGCTTTGAGGAGGATTATAAAATGTATTCGAATAAAAATTGTTTGCAGTTCCCATTTGCATATTAAAATAAAAATTATGCAGGGTGTCCGGAATTTGTCCATCAACACCGACGTTTGTTAGCTCAGCATCAATCATTACATAATTATCATGGAAATTCTGACTCCATATCATTACTTTTCTTTTTACTTCAACACCCAAAATATTTTTATAAGTCGATTCAAGAACCTGGTCATATGTCCCATCAGTCATAGCGGCAGGATTATGAGTGCCGAAATTTGGAACAGGAATTGGAGTATCGTTTATGGTTTGCTGCGGATATAAATACCTGACAAAATTTGTGAGAGGAATGGTAACAGTACCATTAGGATCATAATCTTCACTTTTAGAGCCGAATACAGCTGATGGATATAAAGAGTCATCGGGGGCAAGCCAGTTAGTAGCAGCAAGCCTAAAACCTGTACCAAAATAATTATCATTACTTTGTCCGCGTGAAAAAATAATATCAAAATCATTTGGGAAAAAGAGAGAAGGTCTATTGAAATTTGCATTATCTCCAACCGCAGTAAATCCACCCCAAATTCTACCTACGTACGATTGTGCTGTTTCCAATTCAGGTGATTGAGCAAAAAGGTTTATTACACAAAAAACAATAATTAAGAAAAGTTTTATCCTAGTATTAAAAAATTTCATTTTTGATACCTAATAAAGAATTAATACTACCGAATTTAAGATTAGATAATCCGGTAATTTGTTCTAAAAATCTACCTTTAAACCAAACCAAATATCACGTGGATTTCCATAAAGGAAATAAGAATAGTTAGGATCATTTATATATGGCTTCTCAGATGATCTTAAATCACCAACCTTATCATTTCCGGACAAATATAGACCGGGGTTTGTAGTCCTAAGGTTATCGAAATCAGGAGAATTATATTTCGGAAGGTGTAAAGAAGCTAAGTAAGCATCCCTGTCAGCATCGTTGGTAAAAGCATACTCACCTCTTAGCAAACTCACTTTTAAATTAAATATGTTATTAACATCAACATAAAAAGTTGCATTAAATCCACTGATATTAAACGTTTTACTTAATCTCAAATCAACCATATAATAATCCGGCCATTGAAGATTGTTATTTATATATGGTATATCCTCAGGGAATGTAAAATATTCACCTGCCCGCCACTCGCCAAAAATAGATACGCTCCAATCCGAAACTAAATAATTCAACCATCTCCCGGAAAACCAATCCGTAGGTGGACGAAAAGTAATGCTACTTGTTAAACGCGGCTGTGGAAGAAATCGGTTCTCTTCTCCATCATAGTATGTACCTAATTCAGTATTAATATTTAATTCGGTTTCTTCCTGCTTCCCAATATACCCGGATTTCTTGAGCATATAATTAAAATTTATCCACCCATTAATCCATGAATTATCATTCCTGGTAATATTTATTTCTATTCCCTGTATGTCCTCATAGTTATTGTTCGCCCAGCTATCATATTCAATGGTATTGCTTGAATTCCTGAATGTCAGATCACCATTTTCACCTGTAACATCTTTGTAATAACCCGACATTGTCAGAATCGTATTTTCAAAAAAATTATATGCAAAACCTAATTCATATGAAATTGTTCTTGGAGGTTCAAGATTTGGATTGGACATATCATACAATCCATTCTTGGTATAACGATATCTTATCAGATACATAGAATAATATGGAGGCTGAGATCTGAAGTGGCCATAATTAAAATAGAATTTTGAATTTGTTGTAACAGGGAATGATATACCTAAACGGGGACTAATAGTAAAATGATTTTTTATCGGCTCCAGAAAACCCGGATGAGTCCTGTCATATTCTTCCCATAATTCCCAAATAATTGATCTGCCTGAAGAAAGAATCTGGTAAAAACTATCTGCAACGCTACCTGCAGGTATGTCACGAAATGGAGAATTAACAAATGCATCTAATGCGAAAGGATTTCCTGTTGGCCATTTACCTCCGCCACCATAAAAATAATCAAGACGGAATCCGAGATTTGCTACAATGCCTTCAAAAGAAACCTGGTCCTGCAAATAAAAACCCGCCTGACTTGGATAACGATGGTAGTTATACTCATAAGTGTTATAGGCATTGGTATTCCATTTATGCCACATCTTATGGTCTATATCATAAAGATTGTATTCAAAACCGGATTTGACATAATGATGATCACCAATTTGCGTTACAAGATCAGCTTTAGCTCTGTATTGCTGTGTATGTACGTTCGTATATAAATCTCCTTCTTTACTTCTGAATCTTCTTGCAACAGTTGGGAAAGCATCATTGCCGGGATACTGATAAGTTATAGTATCAGAACCAATAATTGCAGTTAATCTGTTATTTGGTGCATACTGAAGTTTGCCATAAGGCATTTCAGAAACAGGAAACGGACCGAAAACTGTAAGAACAGTATTATCCCTGTTATCACCAACAGGAGAATGATCTTTAATTGTTGAATAGTTTAAAGAGAATTCCCAGAAAGTAGTAGGATTAATAACATAATTGAGAGTCAATCCACTTACAACTGTTGTTTGATCTAAAAGTGGAAAAATCATTGGATCAAACATGTAGTTAGTTCCATTATCAAGATCTTTTAGTTCTGTAAATTGTGCAAGATTATTCTCCCGCATAAAACCACCTTCCCTTGTTGCATCAGGAAAGTCACCAA
>CAYNUV010000134.1:0-7625 GCA_964400245.1 uncultured Ignavibacteriaceae bacterium | reverse complement strand
ATTCTATGGGACACGACGGCGATTTTCTATCATCAAAATCTGCAGTTGTATTTGCCGGGAATAAATTTAATATAATCAGAAATGAACTTTGCAGGTACCAATGGTATTTGCATAAAAACATTTTAGCATCTTTAAACTTTCTTAAATTGATGTTTGGTCTGGATAAAGTCATTTATAAAGAATTGGAATCATACCTGAAAAAGCATTTGAATCTAGTTAAACAGGAAAATAAAAGGTGGACAATCAACTGGTCTTTGCGGTATATTCATTTGCAAAAACCATTTAAGTAAAAAAATCAGGAAAAAAATGAAGCAAGTTACTGTAATCGGCGCAGGACCCGGGGGTTATGCTGCGGCATTCCTTGCAGCCGATCTTGGAATGAATGTTACTTTAATTGATAAAGAAAAAAATCCCGGAGGAGTTTGTCTTTACCGGGGTTGTATTCCCTCTAAAGCATTATTACATGTTGCAAAGCTTCTTACAGAAGCGGACGAAGCTAAAGATTGGGGAATTGAATTTGCAAAACCTAAAATAAATCTCGATCGCCTGAGAGAATGGAAAAATGAAGTTGTTGCCAAACAAACCGGAGGTTTGGGACAATTGCTTAAAGTTAAAAAGATTAATTATATCCAGGGAACAGCTTCTTTTATTAACTCATCCACTTTAAAGATTAACAGAACTGATGGCAAAACTGAAGAAAATAAATTTGAAAGTGCAATTATCGCTACCGGTTCAATCATCACTACCATTCCATCTCTTGATATTAAAAGTAAAAGAGTATTAAACTCAACAACCGCACTTGATCTTCCTGAAATTCCTAAAGAACTTTTGGTAATCGGCGGAGGATATATAGGACTTGAACTTGGCTCTGTTTATGCTTCTTTAGGAACTAAAGTATCAGTCGTAGAAATGATGCCCGGATTGTTGCCGGGAGCTGATAGAGATCTTGTTTCTTATCTTGCAAAGAGAATTGAAAAGAGTTATGAAAAAGTTATGCTTGAATCTAAAGTCGTTGAGATGAAAGAAATTAAAAATGGAATCGAAGTTAAAATTCAAAATAAAGAAGGAAAGATTTCAAATGAAGTGTATGATTATGTTTTAATGTCTATCGGCAGGAAACCAACAACTGAAGGATTTGGTCTGGAAAATACAAATGTAAAAGTGAATGAACGCGGCTGGATAAAGGTTGATAGACAGATGCGAACAGATGATGCTAACATTTATGCAATTGGTGATATTGTTGGAGAACCCATGCTTGCTCACAAAGCTTCACACGAAGGAAGAACCGCTGTTGAAGTAATCCATGGTGAGAAGGTTGGTTTTGAACCAATTGCAATTCCGGCAGTTGTATTTACTGATCCGGAAATTGCCTGGGCAGGTTTAACAGAAACACAGGCAAAAGAAAAAAATATCAAATATGAAACTGCAAAATTCCCATGGGCAGCTTCAGGTAGAGCTACAACTATCGGGCGATCCGATGGTGTTACTAAATTAATTGTGGATCCCGATACTGAAAGGCTCCTTGGAATTGGTATTTGCGGACCCGGAGCCGGAGAACTAATTGCGGAAGGTGTGCTTGCACTGGAAATGGGAGTTAATCTTACAGATTTGAAATTAACTATTCATCCCCATCCAACTTTATCTGAAACTATAATGGAAGCTGCAGAAGTTTTCTTCGGGCAAAGCTCACATTTACACAGGCCAAAAAGAAAATAAATCATTTCTGCTCTTCGATCGCCTGCAACCATTTTTGAAGAGCATCTTCATTAAGATTTGCAATCTCATTATATTTAACATCATCTGGAATACCAACAACATTATTGAGTTTGTTTATTACAATCTCCCTGGATTCTTTATTTACTCTTAGTAAGATATTAAATAAAGTTAGTGCATCTTTTTTTTCGCTCAGCAGCAAAATGATATTAAGTCTTTCATTATTGGCTTCGCTGAAATTATGAATAGCATTTATATAATCTACCGAAGAAGATAATGAGTATGGAATACCGGGACCTGAATCCGAATTTATCTCACACATATAATGGGGCAGGATATATACTTTTTTCCCTTTTAAGGTAATTATTAAATCAGCTCCAGTCGAATAAACTCTTGCTTCACTATTTTCTTTAACAATTGAATATGCACCTGCTTTATAATCTTCAACTATGGCAGAAAAAACTTGGATAGGTAAAGGATTTGAGCCAGCTTTTTTTATTATATCAATTGTCCCTTTACCAATTGATAATTCCTTTTTCCCTCCAGTTCGCGTAACAGAAGTTCCTGGCTTTAAATAAATCTCCCCTATCCCAGGAATTTTTATTAATGCTTTAGATACGTTATTTGTAATAAGAATATTCCTTACTTCCAAAGTACTACTTTTTTCAATGACAATATTTTTGCGATCGCCTTTAATTGATGGGTTACCTGATAAATTAATTACTTCCCATTGTTGCGGTTTCAGAAAAATCAGGTAAGCAAAAACTGCAACAATTATAACAAAAAAGACGAGAGTGTAGATCGTCCCTTTTGTAAAAGTCATTCTAGTTGGGTTTATGAAGACTTCTTTTTTCTCTTTCTCTTCTTTTAGTTTTTGAAATTTCTCACTTAATGTATTTTTCGCATCGCCTATATTTAATACATTCTCTTTGCCTTCCTCTTTCTTATGGTCTTTGGTAGCAATTTTGTGAATTTCATTATAGATCGAACTCCAGAGTTCCGGTTTGGGTTCATATTTCTGAGA
Source organism: uncultured Ignavibacteriaceae bacterium (assembly GCA_964400245.1). Taxonomy (GTDB): domain Bacteria; phylum Bacteroidota; class Ignavibacteria; order Ignavibacteriales; family Ignavibacteriaceae; genus RBG-16-34-14. The sequence continues at coordinate 4,888 of CAYNUV010000134.1, read as the reverse complement.
TACGAGATTAACTTTATAATCAAGATCAGATAAACCTTTGGCATTTACCTTTTCAATCATAAATTTTCTTGCTTGTTCTAATTTCAGGTTTATATCATTATCTGTATCCCTAGTTATTTCTGCAATTTCCTCCAATGAATATTTGTCAATATCATGTAAAATAAAAATTATTCTTTCTTCAACAGGCAATTCAAAAATTGCCTGATCAACCAGACTTGTTTGGTGAGTATCTTTCGGTTTTTCGGAATTCCCTTTTCTTATTTCTTCAACTGTAATTTTTTTAAGCCATAAAATAAACGTTATATTTCCCGGGTAAGTATTTATTTGTTCATAAGCATTTATAAAAACTTTTTGCGATAAATCTTCAGCTGATTCACTGTTGTGTTCAAAAAATCTTAAACCAAAAGTTAAAATTCTTCCAACATGATTTCTGTAAAGTTGTTCGTACGCGGAACTCTTCCCTGATTGGACTTCTCTTATATGTGCCAGAACCAGTTTACTTTCCTGCTTTAAAGCCATATTTATTCTACCTGATGATTGTCAAGAATAAATTTAATGAATTTGAACCTGATAATGAAAGGAATATTTTATTTCAACATTTGATTGAGAGCTTCGACACTGTTTATGGGAAGATTGCAAATATAATTTTCGCATACAAATACTTTTGTTTTATCATCTTCAGGAAAATAATTTTTTAAATATGGTGCAACTTCTATAATAGAGCTATCTCGTGAAGAAATATTTATTACAATTTTTGCAGGTATATATTTCTTAAAGATAGTTGATCTGAAAATTCCTGATGAATCATTCCCTGATATTATTATTTCTCTTGAAGGTCCAAATACAAAATCAAGAGCTATGAGAAATTGAGTATATCCTGCCGGGTACTTTCTTATAGCACTTGAAAATAATTTATTCATACTTTCAGACATCTCTTCATACATCGTATTCGCAGTTATTTTTGCAATTCTTAAAAGATTTAACAATTCAACTGAATTCGCAGATGGAATGGCTCCATCATAAATTTCTTTCTGTCTTGTCAACAATTTCTCACCATAATCAGGAATAAAGAAAAAACCTGCATCTGTTTCATCCCAAAAATGTTTGATAAAATCGTTATTCAATTTTATGGCTTCTTTAAGATATTTCACTTCAAAAGTTGTTTCATAGAGATCAAGTAATGCAGTTATGAAAAAAGCGTAGTCATCAGCATTTGCGTAGATTGCAGCTTCACCATTTCTGTATCTATGAAGAAGCCTTCCTTCTCCATCAAACATTTTTATCAAAATAAAATCTGCCGCTTTCATTGCGGTATCAGCATAAAGCTTGCTGTTAAAAGCTTGTGCTGCTTTAGAAAATGCAGAAATCATTAATCCATTCCAATCGGTTAAAATCTTATCATCCTTATGGGGATGAATTCTTTTTTCTCTTTCATCAAATAGCTTTTGTCTCCCGTTTTCAATTTTCTCTTTTAGCATGTTTTCAGCAATTTTATTTTCAACAGCAAACTCTTCAATATTCTTTTTTATGTGAAGAATGTTTGTATTTGGTTCCGTTCCATGAACAGAATCTGTCCAATTGCCTTCTACATTAACATTAAAGAATTTAATAAAGATATCAGCATCATTACCAAGTATTTTTTTTATTTCATCTGTTGTCCACAAATAAAACTTCCCCTCTTCACCTTCACTATCCGCATCTTCGGCAGAAAAGAAACCACTTTCTTTAGATGTCATATCACGCATTACATAAGTAATAATTTCTTCTGCTGTCTCTTTAAAAATATCTTTTCCAGTAGCCTGGTAAGTTTCCATATAAGCTAAAACAAGAAGTGCCTGATCATAAAGCATTTTTTCAAAATGAGGAACTAACCATTCCTGGTCTGTTGAATACCTGCTAAATCCGAATCCAATGTGATCGTATATTCCTCCCTTTCTCATTTCAGTAAGAGTTTTCTCAACCATTTCAAGAGCATCAGAGTTTCCATATCTTTTCCAGTATCTTAATAAAAACATAAGATTATGGGGAGTTGGAAATTTAGGTGCGTTACCAAATCCGCCAAACTCTTCATCAAATCTTTCTTCAAATTCTTTGAATGCAATTTTGAATATTTCTTCATTAAGTGCGTCGCCTGATGTAAAGGAAGATGAAGAATTTAATGCAGAAGAAATCTGTTCGGATGATTTTAAAAGCTCTTCCCTTTTTGTTCGCCAGAGTTGTTTTATCTGTGGAATTAAATCCTTCATTCCAACTCTTCCATACCTGCCTTCTTTAGGGAAATAAGTTCCTGCAAAGAAAGGTTTTTTACCTGGAGTCATTACAATTGTTAAGGGCCAACCGCCGCTACCTGTTAACAACTGGCAGACAGCCATATATATTCCATCTATATCTGGCCGCTCTTCCCTATCAACTTTAATAGAGACAAAAGCATCGTTCATTAATTCCGCAACTTCATCATCCTCAAAAGATTCTTTCTCCATTACATGACACCAATGGCAGGTTGAATATCCTATAGAGAGAAAAACGGGTTTATCTTCCTGCAAAGCTTTGCTGAATGCTTCTTCACTCCATGGATACCAATCAACAGGATTGTAAGCATGCTGCAATAAATAAGGGCTTTTTTCTTTAATCAGCCTGTTTTTTCGTTTAGATACGTTTTCTTTCATGAATTTTTTTTCTTTGTAAATTACATTACTCTTTATGAAAGGTTAACAATTTTTGAGCTTTTATCAAAGAAAACAAAATAATCATTTTTTAACAGGAAAAGTTTTTTTTTGATCATTTTTAAAACCGTTAAAACGGTTTCTTAGTTAATTTGTATCAATAGCCCACGACTTAAGTCGTGGGTTAATAAAAAATCAAATATTCAAACTGTTTTAACAGTTTTTCTTTTAAAGGCAATCAGGTTGTTCAACCAATTCTTTTTTAATAATTTTATTTTTATAAAATGAGATTGAAATATGACTAAACCTCAAATCTGGGTCGCGACTTTTTTAGCATTGTTTATTTTGTTGTTTCTTTTATCACGATTAACAAAGGAAGAAAATACAGCAAGCACCACAACTGAATCACCTATTCCTCAAACAGGTATGTCGTCTGATGAACTTTCTGCAAAAGAGCTTATAAATAAATTAGGTTGTATTACATGCCACGGCACTGAATTGCAGGGAACAAGAATGGGACCTCCTCTTTATGGTATTGCTGAATACTGGAGCAGAGATAAATTGATTAATTATCTTCGTAACCCTACTTCCTTTTCGGATACAGAAAGATTTAAAAAATACACTGATCAATATCCCGGAATGATTATGCCTGCATTTGGAAATATTGAAGTTAAAGATTTGGGAAAGATTGCAGATTATTTATTGGAATTGAAATGATTTTTAATTAAGGGGATTAAAATGAACTTAAAAATTTTACCTGACTGTTTCTTATTCATTCTTTCCCTATGTATTTTTTCTTCTAATCTATATGGTCAAAGAAAATGGGAAGTAAGTCCATACTTTAAAATTTACGTCGCTAATACTGATCCTGAAATAAATGAAATAGTCAGTATTAGAGCGGAATGTACTGCACCAAAATATTTAGAAGATGCAATTATCTTATTTAGCATATGTGGAGAAGGGACAGAATCAGAAGAGGGAATGGAATTAATTGAAGGTGAAAAATTGTGGCGAGGAGCCATGTATGATGGCGAAATTATTTCAAAAGAGATAATCAATAAAATTTAATCAACGGAAAATTTTTTATGCCTGGGTGGATTTTAAATTTTTCCCAGCTCATAAAAATTCATCAAAGCTTATTAAAATTTATGTGGGAGGTGCATTTGAAGAAGACGAAAGGGTAAGCAAGATGAAATCGGCAATCGAGTGGTGTAAACAGGAGTTGAATACACCACTTCCACGCATCAATGATACATTTATGCCTGATACATCAACTTCCAGACCTCCAGATGAGGATGAATTATTAAAACAATTAGATCCAAATGAATTGCAAAAACTAAAAACAGAAACCAGATTAGATGATGAAGAAAATATTAGAAAAAATGATATCCTACTAGTTGAGTTACGAAAAGAATATGAAACATTAGTAAATAGAGTTAACGAAAGAAGAAGACTTCAAAATCGCCCTCCCGTTAATTAAAAGGAAGGACAACTTTGAAATTATAGCAACCTTTAAGCTACGGTTATTTCTTTTGCAAGATAAACATCCTGTATCGTATTCAACAATTTTACACCTTCATTCATCGGTCTCTGGAAAGCTTTACGGCCTGAGATCAAACCCGTACCGCCTGCTCTTTTATTTATAACAGCAGTCTTAGCAGCTTCAGCAAAATCATTCTCACCGGAAGCACCACCGCTATTAATTAATCCTGCTCTTCCCATATAATTATTTATTACCTGGTAACGGCAAAGATCAATCGGGTGATCTGTTGAAAGATCGCTGTAAACTTTCTTATGTGTTTTACCAAACTTTAAAGCATTATAACCGCCATTATTTTCAGGCAGTTTCTGCTTAATAATATCAGCCTGGATTGTTACACCAAGGTGATTTGCCTGTCCCGTAAGATCTGCAGAAACATGGTAATCTTTATCTTTCTTAAACTCAGGGTTTCTTAAGTAACACCATAGAATTGTAGCCATACCAAGCTCGTGTGCATACTGGAATGCTTTGCTGACTTCAACAATCTGCCTTGTGCTTTCATCGGAACCAAAATAAATTGTTGCGCCGACAGCAGCAGCTCCAAGATCCCAGGATTGCCTAATTCCTGCAAACATAATCTGGTCAAATTTGTTTGGATAAGTAAGCAGTTCATTATGGTTTAATTTTACTATGAAAGGAATTTTATGTGCATATTTTCTTGAGACCATTCCAAGCACACCAACTG
>CAYNUV010000133.1:0-7648 GCA_964400245.1 uncultured Ignavibacteriaceae bacterium | reverse complement strand
GTGCTAAATGTATTTTCATTTTATCGGAAGAATTAATTTCAGCTACTACTTTTTTATAGTCGCTTGCGTACCTGTCAGCATTAATTCCATCCTGGTAATATTCTATATTGTATTTGCCTTTTGGCAGGAAGGAAAAATCTATAGTTAAATCTATTGGTGTCCAATCTGTCATCCCTCCAATATACCACTCTTCTCCATTTCTTCTTGCAATCAAAACATAATCTGCAACTTTAGCATCGAGAACAACAGTTGTATCCCAAACAGTTGGGACTTTGGAGAGAAAATCCAAACATTCTTTTTCCCTGAGATAATTCGAAGGATTATCGCAAAGCATTTGCAAAGGAGATTCATAAATAACATACATTGCAAGCTCGTGACATCTTGTTCCCTGGCTCATTGGTTTGTCAAACACTACTCTGAAATTATCTTTAGTTCCATTAATCATTGCGCCGGGAGTAAAATCCATTGGTCCCGCCAGCATCCTTATAAAAGGAAGTGTTACTGTATGTTCGGGAGTTATAAACTCACTCCATTTGTTCCATTCATTTCCCCTTACACCTTCAGATGAAATTACATTAGGATAAGTTCTTATCAATCCTGTCGGCTTGTATGCTCCATGGAAATCAACAAGAAGATTTCTCTTCGCTGCTTCCTTTGCAACTTTTTCATAATACTGTACCAACAATTGATCATCTCTCTGCATAAAATCAACTTTGATTCCTTTTATTCCCAACTCTTCAAACATATCAAATGCTTTATCAAACTGGTCATCAAGAGTTTTCCAGATTACCCAGAGAATTATTCCAACATTTTTCTTTTTTGCATGATCAATAATCTCATTTAAGTTTACATCAGGATTGAAATCAAATATGTCTCCAAACTTATACCAACCTTCATCAAGAATTACATACTCAATTTCATGTTCGGAAGCGAAATCAATATAATATTTATAGGTTTCTGTATTTATACCTGCTCTGAAATCCACTCCGTAAATATTCCAGGCGTTCCACCAGTCCCATGCAACTTTACCCGGTTTAATCCAATCGGTATTCCCAATCTTTGATGGAGAAGCAAGTTTATAAATCATCTGGCTTTCAATTAATTCTTTATCATCTTCTGTTATTACAAGCACCCGCCATGGAAATTCTCTTTTGCCGGTTGTTTCAGCTAAGTAGTCTGCATACTTCGTTACTTGAACATCTCTATCACTTGTCTGTTTAACTTCAAGAGGGTAACCCGGAAATACAGCTTTTAACTTTAGTGGCTCATCCGAGTCAGCCAAATAAAATCCCGGATAATCAAAAAGATCTGCTTCGGTTATTGCTATTTTTATTTCTTCGCAATCAACAAGAGCAGGAATTGAAGCAAACTTTCCTGAATCCACATCGCTTATTTTTTGATAAAGATAGATTCTCTCCATATGTGTGAAGAAGCTTTCTTCTTCGGGAAAATAAATATTAAAATCTTCTGCAAAATTGAATTCAATATTTTCCTCATTAACTTTTATATTCTTATCAATTGAAGTTACAAACCTGTAAGCAACTCCATCATTATAAACCCGGAAGATCAATGAATAATCTCCCTTAAAATTTATTCTAAGCATTTTATAATGACCGCTTTTAACTTTTACTTCAGGCTTTAGAGTTTCTTTAATTTCTTTTGTTTCATCATTTAGTATTTCAGGATTTATCCCAAGCAAATCATCATCTATTTTTATAAATATTTTGGAAGGAGAGATAAGATGCTTATCATAATAACTTACCGAGTAGTTAATAAATTCATTAACTGATATTTCTAATTTGATCGAACCATTTGGAGAATTTAATGAGTAGTTTTTTTCTTCAGCATTGATGGATGCACCGAGAACTATAATTAAAAATGAAACTATTTTGAAGATCATTGAGGTTTCCTTTATTTTAAAGTCAAAATTCACAGGTCAAAAGTCAAAAAAGTTATAAGCTTTTCACTTTTGAATTATTTACTTCCCATCTTTACAATTTCATCGAACTCATTTTTTTCAACAGGCATAACGGATAAACGGTTTCCTCTTTGCACAAGTCTCATCTTTTTTAATTTCGGATTCTTTTTAATCTCATTCAGAGGAATAAATGTTTTTAACTTCGCAACAAATTTTATATCAACCATATACCAATATGGTTTTTGAGGGCTTGCCTTTGGCTCGAAATGTTTATCATCAGGATCAAATTGCGTATGGTCCGGGTATCCTTCTTTAATAACTTCCGCAATTCCCGCCGCACCGGATGGATCAGCATTACTGTGGTAGAATAAAACCTTATCACCTTTTTTCATTTCATTCTTCATAAAATTTCTTGCCTGGAAATTTCTAACTCCATCCCAATGAGTTTTTTTCTTCTTCATCAGATCATCAATTGAAAACACATCCGGTTCGGATTTCATTAGCCAGTATTTCATTTTAATGACTCCTTCTTTTTTCCTGTATGTAGACTTTCAATTTCCTTTCTTATGCTGTCGGGCATTTCTCTACAAGTACAATTTTTTGCATGTGCAATATGCCAGTTTATTCTTTCTTCTGATGTTGGGTTTTTAGGCATTTTGTTTTTCAAATGCCACTCTTTATTTATCTTCATTTCCTTCCCCTCATAAATTATAAGTTATTGTATTTTGATAAGCAAAATATAAAGCTTTATACAGAAACTTTATATAGTGGTAAAATTTGTTCCTGCATTTTTTGTTAATTGATATTAAATGGTGTTACAGATATATTGTTTGAAAAAATTTATTAATTAAATGATAAAACAGGTTATTCTTTATATAATTCTTTTTTCGCTGCAAATCCTTTCTCAAACCGAAGGAGCTTTGCAGGTTGCCCGGTTAAAATATAACGGCGGTGGAGATTGGTACAACGATCCTTCATCTGAAGTGAACTTACTGAATTTTGTAAAGTCTAACACTAATATTAAGGTTAAAGCAGAATATAAATTTGTTGATTTATCAGGTGATGAGATTTTTTCAAATCCTTTTTTGTTTATGACCGGGCATGGTAATATTGTTTTTTCAAGCGGTGAAGCAGAAAGATTACGAAAATATCTTGAGAATGGAGGCTTTCTTTATATTGATGATGACTATGGTTTGAATAAAGCACTCAGGCGTGAAATGAAAAAAGTTTTTTCTGATAGGGATTTTGTTGAACTTCCTTTTTCTCATGGAGTTTATAATATATTGTATGATTTTTCATCAGGTCCGCCTAAAACACATAAGCATGATGAAAAGCCCGCACAGGGTTTTGGAATTTTTATTGATAATCGGCTTGCAGTTTATTATACCGTTGAATGCAATCCAAGTGATGGCTGGGCTGACGCAGAAGTTCATAATGATCCCGAAGATAAAAGAGAAGAAGCTCTTAAGTTTGGTGCGAATATAGTTCTGTATGCACTTAGTAATTAATTACATTCAGTCATTCATCCAATCAATCATTCACAGCATGTGATTGAATGAGTGAATGCCTGAATGAAAAATTTTATTTAAAATGACTCAATCAAATTATTATAAAGAAATATTAACCAAACTTGATAAGCTTGATAAAAAAGAACAAGCTTTTGTTACATTTATAGGATTGCTGCTTTCATTAATTATTATAATTCTTGTTGGTATTTCTTTTTCTTTCCTTGAAATGATCTTCAATCATTCATCTGTTTTAAGAACAATTATTTTTTCGATTATCGTTCTGATAGCTCTTTCTTCTTTTGGTTTCCTGTTTGTAAAATCTTTAATAAGATATTTTGATTTTTTTGGAAAGCGGAATCATTATAAAACTGCCGGAAAAGTTGCAATTTATTTTCCACAGGTTAAAGATGATCTGCTTAATGCAATGCAGCTTGTAAGTGTTGGTTCTGGAAATTCAATGTATTCTCACGGATTGATTGATGCATCTTTTAAAAATGTTTACGAAAGAACTAAGGGTTTACAGTTTGAATCCGTTGTAGATTTCAAAAAGGTAAGGGAACTTTTTGTTTACTTTTTGTCAATCTTTGCAATTGCTTCATTGCTGTTCATCTTTGTTCCGGGAATGCAGGCAGCATCTTACAGATTGATTAACTTCAACCGGGAATTTATACCTCCGCAAAAATTTTCTTTTGATATCATTCCCGGCAATTCAGAAATTACAAAAGGAGAAAATGTATTTATATCAATAAGAGTGAGCGGCGGAATTCCATCATCAGTTTATCTGGCTTTAAAAAACCAGGAAGAAACAGATTTTCAGAATCAAAAATTGATGGCAGACTCAAACGGCATTTACAAATTTGATTATAAATCTGCAAGAAATTCTTTTAAATATTATGCTTTTGCAGAAGACAGCCGAAGTGAAGAATTTGAAATTGAAGTTATTGACAGGCCTGTTATAAGGAATCTTGATGTAACAATAACTCCACCTGCTTATTCAAGGATACCAGAATTTCAGCAGAAAGATAATGGAAACATTTCTGCATTAAAGGGAAGTAAAGTCAAAATATCAATTAATTCTACAAAGGAATTAAAGGAAGCAAAATTGATTTTTGATGATTCAGCCAAAATAAATCTAAGTAAGGAATCTGAAGAAGCATTTGGTTCTTTCAGGATAATAAAAGATAACTCTTATAAAATTATTATTGAAGATTTAGCTGGCAATAAAAATCTTTCACCAATAACATATCTTATAAAAACTTTTTATGATGATTATCCTGCGATTGAAATGATCTCACCCAAAGGAAGTGTTTCTCTTGGTAATGATAACAGACTGGCGCTGCTTTTAAAAGTTGCCGATGATTATGGTTTTACTAAACTGATTTTGTATCACAGGCTATCAGCGTCGAGATATGAAACTCCGCAAAAGGAGTTTACATCTTTTGAAATTCCAATCTCTAAAGATGAAAAAGAAATTAGCGTTGATTATGTATGGAATCTTTCAAATCTCAGTCTGGGTACTGATGATGTTGTAAGCTATTATCTTGAAGTTTTTGATAATGATAACATAAGCGGGCCGAAATCTGCAAAGACAGAAATTTTAACAATTCGTGTCCCTTCACTTGATGAACTTCTTGCCGGAGTTGAAGAATCTCACTCAAACATTGATCAGGATTTGAAAGAAACAATTAAGGAAGCAGAAGAATTAAGAAAAGATCTTGAAAAGATTGACCAGGAAATGAAGCAGGATAAAAAAGAGTTATCGTGGGAGGAGAAAGAAAAAATTGAAAGTACTTTGGATAAGTTTGAAAAGCTCCAGGAAAAAATTCAGGATGTGAGTGAGGAGCTTAATAAGCTTACACAGGAGATGCAGGAAAATCAGCTTCTTTCTGAGGAAACACTTGAGAAATATATGGAACTGCAGAAGCTGATGGATCAGTTAACAAGTGATGAAATGAAGGAGACTTTCAAAAAGTTACAGGAAATGATGCAAACACTCAGCCGTCAGCAGACACAGGATGCTCTACAGAATTTTAAGATGGATGAAGATAAATTCAAAAAAAGTATTGAGAGAACTTTAAACCTTTTAAAGAGAATTCAAATTGAGCAGAAAATTGATGAGCTGCTTAAGCGTTCTGAAATGATGACTGAGAAACAGGAAAAAATTCAGAAGCAAACAAATGAAAGTGATTTATCCGATAAATCACAGAGTGAACAGCTTGGTGAACAGCAGGAACAAATGACTGAGGATATTAAGAAGTTTTCTGAAGAACTTGATAAACTTTCTGAAAAAATGGATGAGTTGAAAGATTTGCCGAAAGAAGAAATGGACAAGTTGCAAGAAGAGTTTAAGAAGCAGGAAAACCAGCAGAAGTCACAACAAGCTTCACAAAATATGAAGCAGAATAATAAACAGATGGCTAAAGAAAACCAGCAGCAGATTCAGCAGAATATGTCACAAATGAACCAGCAGTTGCAGCAGCTTCAGTCTTCAATGATGCAAATGAACCAGATGCAGACTTTCACCGATATGATGAAGATTCTGGATAATCTGATTAATCTTTCAAAGCAGCAGGAAGAGCTTAAGAAGGAAGCACAACAGCTTGAGCCAAATTCATCTGCATTTAATGAGAATGCACAAAAGCAAAATAATCTTGAGAGGAACCTTGAAAAAATACTTAAACAGATGAGCGAACTTTCGCAAAAAACTTTTGCGATTTCTCCGGAAATGGGAAAAACTCTTGGTGATGCCCAAAGAGAAATGCTCAAGTCAATTCAATCTTTACAAAACAGGAATGGCAATATGGCTTCAATCAATCAGGGAGAAGCTATGAAGTCGTTGAATGAAGCTGCAACTTTATTAAAAGGTTCAATGGAAGCTATGATGCAAGGCGGTGGGCAGGGAGGAATGATGTCGTTGATGCAGCAGCTTCAGCAGATGTCTGGACAACAAATGGGACTTAACAATATGACACAGATGCTTCAACAAATGCAGCAGGGAGGTTTAACACCACAGCAGCAATCTGAATTACAAAGATTGGGACAACAACAGAATGTAATTAAAAAATCATTAGAACAGTTGAATAAGGAAGCTAAAGAGCAGGGACAATCGAAAAGTCTTTCATCAAACCTGGAAAATATTTTAAAGCAGATGGAAGAAGTTGTAAAAGATATGAACACTCAAAAACTCGATGATAACTTAGTTCAGAAACAGGAAAAAATCCTTTCAAAACTGCTTGATGCTCAGAGATCAATTAATGAAAGAGATTTTGAAAAGAACAGGGAATCTAATACAGGTCAGAACATTGCAAGGGAATCTCCTACCGATTTGTTTCTCTCTGCAGATGATGACAAAGAGAAATTAAAAGATGAATTGAATAAAGCTATCCGTGAAGGATTTACCAGAGATTATGAAAATCTTATCCGCAAATATTTTGAAGCTATCCAAAAAAAGAAGATTAACAACTAAATCTATTTTACACCTTGCCTGAATTTTCCTTCATTATTGATTTAATTTTGTTTTGGGCATATTTATTAGTCTCTTTTTATCATACAAGAAATATGCATGAATTTTAGATGGATTTGAACGAAAAAACAGGGAAACAAAAAATAAAATCACCCTTCTCTCTTCCCGGGAACACTTCTGAAGAAATAAGATCACTTATAGAATTATCAGATGATATGGTTTTTTATCTGGACACAAATGGCATAATAAAAAGTATTAATAAAAATGGCTCTCTTCTTCTTGATTCCAATTCATCTGAATTAGCAGGAAAGTATTTTATTCAATTCTTTAAGCCGGCCGTTCGCTCAACAATTCTAAAAGCAATTAAAGAAGTAATTACTAAAAACAAAATAGTAGTCTTTGAGTCAGGGATAAAAGGAAAAAATAACGTTGAATATTTTTTTAAATTCAGATTAAAAGCAGTTCTTGAAAATGATGAAGTAAAAGGATTAATCGGTATTGGGAAAAATATTTCTTTTATAAAAAAACTAGAAGAAAAAATAAACGAATTGAGTGAAAAGTTTAAAGAAGCAAACAGGATAATAAATATTGAAAGATCGCGCGGGTTTCAAAAAACTTCCCTGCTTGAAGAGCTAAACAGGATGAAAGCTGAATTTGTGTCAAACGTTTCGCACGAGTTCAGGACTCCGCTGGCTTCAATAATTGGCTTTTCGGAATCTATACAATCTGATCCTTCTATGACGCAGGAACACCAGAGAG
>CAYNUV010000132.1:0-7653 GCA_964400245.1 uncultured Ignavibacteriaceae bacterium | reverse complement strand
GCAGCCAGATGGGTAATGTTATTGTTAATTATGTAACCTCAAGAAAATCTGATGGTAAAGTAGTTGCCGGAACTCATGGCAGGGGAGCTTTTGTTGGTTCTGCTGGCGGAGGTGCTGCTGTTCTTAATGTTAATGTTAGCGAGCTTCATTTTGATGTGTACCCCGGTTTAACTAGAACTAAAGAAATCATTGTTTCAAATCCCGGAGGTGCAAATCTTAATTTTAATATTACAGGAAGTCCTGGACCCGGAAATATTGAAAAAGTTAAAGTTCCCGGAATATTACCACAGAACATGAATAATAAGTTTAAGAATTCTGATAAATTAAAATCTGTAATAGCTGTTAAAGAAAAATTTGAAAATTCCTTAGTACCGAATGCAATGGTGGAGGAATTAATTTTAGATGATGGTGATGCTTTTGCTGATGCATTCTTTGGTGTGGGATTAAGCGGGTACAATTTCTACTGGTCAAACCGGTTCCAGCCTACCAGTGATTTTGCTCTTGAAATGGTAAGATTCTTTATGAAAACGGAATCCGCTAATAATAACCCCGTTGAGATTGTTATACAAGCAGAAAACGGTAATATACTTTATGATACTACTGTAAATATGGGGTTATCCTCAACAGGTCAGTGGTTTGAATTTCAATTACCTCAGTACATATTAAGCAGTTTAATTTTTCCAGGTGGAAGTTCCTTTTACATTATAGCAATTAATTTGAACAGTTCTATAACTTTTCCTGCAGCTTATGATGAAGATGGCCAGATAACCGGCAACAGCTATTGGGCATACTATGAAGTTTCATCAGGTTATTTTTCAGGATGGGTTACTGCTACCGGAAATGTTGCATGGCTTGTAAGGGCAGTAGGAAATTCAGGAGGTGGAGGGAATCAGCCGCCTGTTGCTGTTGCGCAGGTATCACCTAATCCGGCAGGAATAAATGAAACTGTTACTTTTAATGGCTCAGGTTCATCTGATCCTGACGGGCAAATTACAGAATATTTATGGACATTTGGAGATGGAAACACAAGCAATCAAATGAATACAACGCACGCTTATTCACAGGCGGGTGTATATAATTATTCATTAATGGTTACAGATAATTTAGGCGCCACCGGTCAAACAAATGGTCAGATAACAATTTCTGATGGTCCTTCCCGATGGACAATAAATCCTTCGAGCGGTTCAGTCACACCGGGAGGACAACAAAGTGTTTTAATTACTTTTAATTCATCTGGTTTACCCGAAGGCAATTATACCGGAACAATCAGCGTTTCAAGTAATGGGGGAAATGTTAATATTCCGGTTACAATATTTGTCAGCACTACTGTCGATGCAGATGAAAGCGAGAACAAGCTCAATAGTTATAGTCTTGAACAGAATTATCCCAATCCTTTTAATCCAACTACAACAATCCGGTGGAGTCTTGCTGAAGGAAGTAACGTTGAATTAAAAATATTTAACTTGCAGGGTGAGGAGGTTGCTACACTTGTAGATGAATACAGAAATGCCGGAACCTATGAAACAGAATTTCATGCTGCTAAAACTAATGGAAAAAAACCGCTTGCAAGCGGGGTATATTTATATAGCTTAAGAGCAGGCAGTTATAATGAAAGCAGAAAATTTATTTTATTGAAATAAACTAACTTAGTTTTGCCCGGTAGTTCTAAAGCATTAGGGTTACCGGGTATCTTTTTACGAATCAGAATAAAAAATGATTAGGGGAATTAAGTATTGTTGTGCACCCAACCATAAATCTTGGTGTAAAAGTAATAAACATTTTTTTGAAATCTTGAAAGGAGATTTAATAAATACTAACATGGAGGAAGAAGTTTTAAATTTAATTAGAGAGGGAAGTATGAATTCAAATGATTTTTCTCAAATAAAAAATATACTGTTTCATTTAAACGATGACTTTAGCAAAATAAGTGGTTTACTTAATGAATATCATGAGTATCTGGGAGAAAGAGTCCATTTTTTAGAGGGAAAAGAAAAAATAACACAAGTGCAGGCGCTTTGGTTCTATGAATTACTTTTTCCATTAATAGGAAATATGGGTGTTTTCATTGATGGTTTAATCAAGTTTCATTTAAGTCTTGGGCTGGCTTACCCCCGGTTGCAAAAAATATTAGGCGAAAAAGATTTTGAAGATGAGGTTAAGTATCCTAAGAATGATTCGAATGATTTACCCTTTTAAAAAACTATAAAGCTCTCTTCATAGTCCTTTTATAATATTCTGATTCTATCCAATTTATGGAAAGTTCAATTAATTTCTTAAGATCTTTTAAGTCTCTATTTTTCCATTTCCTTTGATAATGGGTTTCATCATTACCTAACCAAAAAGTTCTCTCTACAACATCTATTAATTGTGGATTCTGAAGATATTTTCTAATTAATTCAATTATTCTTGTTTGTTTTTTTATAAAAGCTCTTTCTTTAGGATTAATTTTTATCAAATAATCTCTAATTAAAAATTCAAATGATTTCCTATATGCCATTCCACATATCTCATGTAAATTATTCTGTTCAGCTGCAAAAGCTTCATTATATATTTTACAAAAGGAACTAGAGATTTTGTTAATCACTTCAGAAAAATTCCTTTTTTCCGGTCGACCTTTACTTACAAAACCAGTAAATGAATACAGATTTTTTTCTATTTGATCATAATAGGCAATAAATGAAGATTGGCAATTTTCATTTGGACATACCATGAATACTTCAAGATAATTAAATTGTTTGTGAGTACATTTCAATAGAATTGGT
This sequence comes from uncultured Ignavibacteriaceae bacterium, assembly GCA_964400245.1. Lineage (GTDB taxonomy): Bacteria > Bacteroidota > Ignavibacteria > Ignavibacteriales > Ignavibacteriaceae > RBG-16-34-14. The sequence continues at coordinate 4,891 of CAYNUV010000132.1, read as the reverse complement.
TTAATTGAAAAGTGACAAAATGGACATTTATCAGGCATTTCCACAATTTCATTTCCACCATTTTCTCCTTTAAAGCCATTTCCTTTTAAGATATTCATTTTATAATAGCTGTTTTTTTCGTGCACCCTGCGGGACTCGAACCCGCGACCTGCTGATTAAGAGTCTATTCATTTCACCTGTAATATAATAAGTTATAGGCAACTGATTCCGATTATGATTTAAAAAAATATTATTTGATTTGGAGGTATTCATTAGCAATTGTTTGTTTTGTCAGTTAAATAATACAAGATTTGGCAGATTTAAACAAGGAAAAGTCACTTTGGTTTTTGGGGATATTACCTGTCATCAGTTTAAGAATTGAATCAATAAAATTAATTGAAAATTTGATTTGAAAGTTGAATTATAAATAGGCGTAGAAATTTAAAAGGAAGGCGTAGGAACAGTTGTAGATAGGTGTTTGATTAGTAAGATGGTTTGATCAACTAAACTTCAAACATGTTTATTGAAAAAATAAAATTACTTAAATCATAGCACAGGAAATTATCCTGTGCTATAATATTTTAACTTTTAATTCCCTTCCATTACTTCAAAAATTTCATCTGCTAAAAGACCATGAGCTTCTTTATGTACCTTTATAGCAGCTTCTTTATTAGGAGCCTCTACTAAACAGAATACCCTCCCATCGTTATCATTATACCAGTACTTCAAATATTTTACACCGTATTTTTTTTGCGTCTCAACATCCTTTTTATGTGCTTGTGCTACTGCATCAGATGTCAATCCCTCAACCTTATGGTGTATATCCATGAATAAAGGCATATAACCTCCTTTTTTATTTAAAATTTTAACTGTGACTGAGATAAAATTTATAAAATCCATACCTTATAAAAAAATTGGGAAGGCTTGATATGTGATATTTATTACACCATTTTTACTTTTATAATCCTAACTATTTGTTTAGTTCATTAATTAAGCATTAGCCGATTTAAAAAGACTCACTTAAACTTTTGATCATTCTTTTTTTATCAAATCAATGGAAATTTTGATTTGAAAAACAATTTATAAAGAGGGTGTAGGAATTCAATAGGAAGGCGTAGGGAGAGTTGTAGAGGGGTGGTTGATTAGTAAGATGGTTTTATCAACTAAGCCTCTTTATGAAATAAAGTTACAAGACATAGAAGCTCTTTTAGCTCTATAATCACAATTTAAACCAAATGTTTTTTTAAAAAATATAATTAAATCAATATCAAATATTTGAATTATTGGAAAATTTTTAGTAATAAAGCAAACAAGAAAATTTAAATAATTATGCAGATCGATAATAGAAAAGATATTCTTTTACTATTTCTTTATTCTCCCGGTGTAAATAATAATTTTAATGAACCAATAACTGGTAAAACCAAATTGGTAAAATCATTATTTTTATTTAAAGAAGAAGTTTTAGTTCATTTTAAAAAAGGAACAAATATTACCGAGGAAAATTTCTATACTTTTTTTCCATGGAACTTTGGGCCTTTTTCAAAAGAAATATATGATGATATGACTTTTTTTGTCTTGAATGGGTTTATATCAGTTAGAGAGTCGGATCAAGAACCATTACCAGAAGCAGTTGAAGAATGGAATAGATGGATTAGTAGCTCAGGTGTTGATTTAGATAATTCTGTTGTTAAAGAATATCAGGAAGAAGAATTTTCTCTAACTATTAAAGGAGAAGTATTTGCTAGAGATTTATACGGTTCCTTAACAGAAAATCAAAAAAAATTACTAAAGGAATTTAAATCACGTATGTCTTCTACACCGACACGTGCAATAATTAGATATGTATATAAACGTTATCCAAATTTTACGGAAAAATCTAAAATAAAAGACCAGTTTGAATATTAATTTAGCCGAGTTGTTTAAAGCTTTTGGGGATGCTTCAACTTATTCAACTATCTTTGCAATGGTGGTAGGAGGGGTTGCTGCACTAATACTACCACTTTTTACAATATCAAAAGAAAAGTTTAAGGAAAAAATTGATTTAGATAAAGAAAAACTTAAAGACAAATTAATTTCAGCGAATGAAAAGTTATTTAAAAAAATTTATTCTCCAGAAACATTATTAGAAACAGAAAATGATATTGAAAAATTGATTTTAGAAAAAGTTAATGAAAGTCTTAGAACTACTATCTTTACTATAGACTTAGATAAATTATATAATTATCTCTGCAAACTTTATTCTTATTGTTTCTACTCAATTATTTTTGCTACAATATTATTATTATTTTCTTTAGTTATAAAGGACTTTAAACCTTATGTAACTATGTTGAGTATAATAATTTTGATTACCCAATTAATCTCAATTTTCAGAATTATCAATTCCGAAACAAAACTAGTGGATTATGAAGGAAAAATTTAATAATAAACTGATCAATAACGAGAAGGACTTACTGATACACTTAATGAAATATTTAATTAATGATGGTTATAAGGTAAGGCTTGAAGTTCCTAATATGGGTCAAAGCGCGGACATAGTAGCTACAAGGGGTCGCTGGGTTACTTTTATTGAAGCTAAAATGGGTAATTGGGATAGGGCATTAAATCAATGTAAAGCTCACGAAACAGTTGGAGATTATATTTACATCGCAATAGCAAGCGTTTCAGTACCCACAAGGTTAAGAGAAAAAGTTATTGAACCTGGTTATGGAATTATTCATTGCAATCCATATGATGGGAAATGTAATGTTACATTGAAAGCAAAAAACAATTCTAAGATTTGGTTTCCCCAAAGAGAAATATTTGTGGAAAAAATGAAAGTAATATCTTATGCCTATTGATCATTGGATGACCTTCGGAACTTTTTCAGAACAAAGATTTTTTATTTACCCACAAAGAGATACATATAATGGAGTAATTATAAATGGCAATATGGCGGTATATGCTCCAGATGGATTAAGCCAGTTTATTTTAGAAAAAACCGATAAATTAAATTATTTGATAGACCCCTTAACTCATGCTTTTCAACACGGTGTTGAATATTTATTAACTGAAACGAAAGATGGTACCAAACAAATAAAAAGTTCAATACAAATATTGTCTGAAAAGTTGGGAGATCCAATAAAAAGTATTGTGGGTGATAGAACAATTCAACCTAAGGATTTTAAAGATAAGGGATTATTAAAAGAGTTTGTCATAAATTGTTTAAACTTTCAACTTACACAACTCTCTGAAAGAATGGTTGATTCAGAAACAAATAAAAAATACCTAAAATTTTCTAATGAACAATTGTGTCCTTTTGCCTTAATAACACCATATTTTTATATGGAAGAAACAACATTATATGAATGGTTGCCAATTCAAACTCAAATTATTGAATTTGCAGTTGATCAAAAGAAAAATCAAAAATTATTTACTACGGTTATAGTTGATAAGGGTATTATTAGTAGCAGTGAGCATTTAAATTATCTTATTGATAAAATCTCTCAATATGATGTAGATGGTTTTTTAATTTGGATTGATGATCTTGATGAAAATGAAACACAGACATCTAATCTAAAAGGTTTACTAAACTTAGCTAAAGGCCTAAAGAAAAAACCTGAACAAAAGATTATTAATTTACATGGCGGATATTTTTCTATCTTAGCTGCAGGCACCGTAGGCGATGGTATATTCAGTGGAGTTACTCATGGACCAGAATATGGTGAATATAGGCCGGTCATACCTGTTGGCGGGGGTATTCCTTTAGCCAAATATTATATACAAGCTATTCATAAAAGAACTAATTATAAAGAAGCAGTAAGAATTTTTAGGAAGAAGGGCTGGTTAAATGATGCAAAATCTTTTTATGAAAATATATGTGATTGTCAGCAGTGTAGAAAAATTATTCAGAATGATGTGAGGAACTTTGTAGAGTTTGGAAGAACAACAGTTAAAGAAGTTAAAAGAGGAAATGGTGTTGTAAGAATTGAATATCCCACAACTCAAACGAAAGAAAATTGCTTATTACATTATTTGCAAAAAAAAGCCGAAGAATACAAATTCTCAGGGAGTGCCACGAAAGAGGATATTTTGAATGATCTAGAAAAAAGTATTGTCGATTATGAAGAGGTAATTGGATTAGAAGGAGTATCCCATTTAAAAAAATGGGAAAGCATTTTTTCTTCATAAGTGATCCTTCCTAAAGACTATGTAGCTCTATAGTCACACTAAATTTTTTTAGTTAAATATTTTTGCTTTTTGAATTTAGGGGAAATGACATTACACATCTGATCTTCATTATTGTATGAATACCTTGAAGCGTAAGTTTTAATTTCTTTTTTAGGAATTTTTAGTTTGAAGTTATATTTCATCAGGGAATATTTAATCTTCTTGGATTTTAGATTTAAAAATTACAAATAAAATTTTACCTCTTTCTTTTTGAGACGCGTCGAACGGTGATGTTAACATTCATATCACTAACCGTTTTATTAGTTTCTGAAATCACATCAAATACTATTTAATTAATTTAGTTTTATCGCAACAAATTGAAAGGGAATAAAATGAGAGCAGCAACAATAATAGGGATAATCTTAATTGTTGGGGGGGTTTTAGGCTTCATATTTAAGGGTATAAGTTATACCGAGAAAGAGCAGATAATAGACGTAGGTCCGATTGAAATAGAATCTGAAGAAAAAGAAACTATTCCTATCCCTGAAATATTAAGTGGGATTGCAATCGTTGGAGGAGTAGTTTTAGTGGCTGTAGGAGCAAAAAAGAAAATATAAATCTAGGATGTTTAGTACACCCTCGAATTAAGGAGAATAAAAAATATGGAAAATAATCAGGGTAAAGGTTTACTTATTGGTCTTTTAATTGGCGGTACAATAGGAGCTTTAGTAGGATTTTTTGCTCCAAAATCATGGAGGAAATTAAG
>CAYNUV010000131.1:0-7663 GCA_964400245.1 uncultured Ignavibacteriaceae bacterium | reverse complement strand
GTACAAGAATTTTTTCTTCCCTGTGAAGAAACCCGCTTTTAATAGCAAGAGTAAAAAGTTTAACCTTTCCTGATTCAATCAGATCAGAAATCTCTTCTTTGAATTCAACTAAAAGATCATGCAGCCTAGTTGTTTGGAATTCATTTTCACTTGTAATAAAAATTCTGAAGTTATTATCAGAGTATTCTTTCAGAACATTAAAAAGAATTCCAAAATTTCCATTGATTGATGGGGGTTCAGAAAAACCCAAATCAGTTTTATCTGTTAATAAACTTTCTTCAATTAACCATCTTCCATTCGAGGATGAGAAAAGTTTATCAAGATTAATAGAATCGCTTTTGATTTCTTCCGCTTCAAATGCTTTCTGAACTTCTGGAAATTCATCCTCACCATATTCAACCTCCTGTACAACCAGCAGCTTAATTTTCTCCTCCTCTTTTTCTAAAAGATTTATGTTTTTGCTTTTAAGATTTTTTAATTCATAAGATGAAGCAAGAATTAGAGGATCGGATAAATATTCAAAAATTGTGGCGGTGTTACTTATGCTATTACTTTCTCCGAAAGCAGCAGCGAGAGAAACAGTTTCAGCAAATTGTATAGAGCGCTGGCTGTCAGGTTCAAAGTAGCGGATTGATTCGATGAAGTCGCCATCGAATTCAAGTCGGACAGGATTAGGTTCGCTGAAAGACCAGAAATCAATTATAGAACCGCGTTGGGAAAATTCTCCTGGTGCTGCAACAAATTTATCTTTCTGGTAATCAAGCAGGGTGAGATACTCAAGAAGTTCATCGTACTTTATTCCTCCACTCGCATTAATTTTTGTTGTTTGTTGTTCAAGTTTTTCTTTTGGCGGCAATTCACAATTAAGAATATTATACGAAGAGATAAGAATAAAATTTTCTCTTTTATTAATGTCAGTCAATTTCTCTTGAAGAGATACCGATTTGAATTCTGTAATGGGAATTAATTTATCAGATAAACCGAGAATGCTTAGTTCAACAAATAATTCTTCAACTAATTTTATTTCGGGAAGTAAAACAAAAACTTGTTTCTCCTTCTCAATCAGTTTTGATAAGAATAAGCTTTTGAATGATCCTGTTAAAGTTGAAATGTAAAATTGTTTTTTACTCGTATCAGATAGAAGATCAATTATTTTATCAATCTGTTTATTAAGTATATTTTCAATTGGTTTAATCATATTCTATAACAGGTTTAAAATGCCAAAAGGGTTCAATCTAGTGAACCCAAAGTCATTAAATTATTATTAATGCAAACTAACTTTTTAATTCAATTGCTTTTCTAACAAAGCCATCTGCTTTTTCCAGTCGTCTTCGTGCTTCTTCAGCATCAACACCCGATTTAATCATAACCAAAGCTGTTTTAACATGTCCATTCGCTTTCTTAAGATAATCTTCAGCGTCTTCATAAGAAACACCGGTAATAGTCATTACAATTTTTTTAGATCTTTCAACCAACTTTTTATTTGTCATCTGAAGATCAATCATCATATTCTCATAAACTTTGCCAAGTCTTATCATTGCAGCAGTGGTTAGCATATTCAAAACAAGTTTTTGTGCTGTTCCGCTTTTCATTCTTGTCGAGCCCATAATAACTTCTGGTCCCACATAAGGACAAATTGCAACATCGACTTCTTTAATATTAAAACTTTCTCTTGGATTAGTTGTAATGTAAATTGTTTTGGCTCCAAGCTCTTTAGCTTTTTTAACAGCACCAACAACATAAGGAGTGCGTCTGCTGGCAGCAATTCCGCATACAATATCCTTCGCAGAAACATTTGCTGCGATTACATCTTTCGTACCATTCTCTTCATAATCCTCAGCTCCTTCTTGCGAACGGAACATTGCTTCTTTTCCACCGGCAATAAATCCCTCAATTAAACCATATGGTGTTCCAAAAGTCGGCGAACATTCTGAAGCATCAATAACTCCAAGCCTTCCGCTTGTACCAGCACCAAAATATAAAAGTCTTCCACCGTTTTTTAAAGCATCAACTATTAGTTCAACCGCCTGCTCAATATATTTTAATTCTTTTTCAACTGCTAAAGGAACAGTTTTATCTTCATCATTAATGATTTTTAATATCTCGGGAATTGATTTTGAATCAATATCCATTGAGTGCGGATTGAGCTGTTCTGTAGTGAGGTTATTTAATTCTTCAAAGATTGATTTCTTATCTTCAGAAGAACTCATTTAGTTAACTCTAACAGAACCAGTTTTTTGCCCTTCTGGTTGCGCACATTATTTGGTTTGTAATAGAGCTCAAATATTGTAGACTTTTTAATATAAGCTTTATACTTTAATTCGGCTTTCTTAAATTCTTCATCCAGATCCCCACCTTTCAGAGCCATAAGAAAAGCTTTTTCTTTAATAAGAGGAAGAGCGTATCGGAAAAGAATTATTAAGGGAACTGTAGCTCTGCTTATTATGAGATCAAAATAATTTGAATACTTGGAGATAAATTCTGGGCTTTCGACTCTGTCGTTTTCAGTATAGCAGTTACCTAATTTTAGCTTGTCAATAAATTCCTTTACTGCATCTACTTTCTTTTTAGTCGAGTCAACAAGGACGCCTCTCATCCCTGGATTTAGAATAGCCATTGGAATTCCGGGAAAACCTCCTCCGGTCCCAATGTCTAAGAAATTAATACATTTTTCGGGAATATATTTAGTTATATATGCAGATATAAAAATATGCTTTTCAATTATTGCTTCAATATCCCTGCGTGATATAAGATTTACGGAATCATTTTTTTCGCTTAAGAGTTCAGCAAAGTAGGCAAGACGCTCTACCTGCATTGAGTCGGGATTAAATCCGTTTTCCCAAAAAAATGTGTGGAGTTCTTTAAGATATTGTTCCTGAACGTCTACCATAAAAACCTTTTAAGATTTAGTTCCTTAAATATACCAATAAAACAGAAATATCTGAAGGGGTAACCCCCGAGATCCGGGAGGCTTGTCCGATTGACCGCGGCTTGATTTTGCTTAATTTTTCTCTTGCTTCCGACGATAATGCTTTCAAATTTAAATAGTTTAAGTTTAAAGGGATTTGTGATGCCTCGTGTCTTTCAAGCCTATTTATTGTTTCCTGCTGCCGTTTCAAATATCCTTCATACTTAAGTTCAATTTCAACCTGTTCCAAAGCTTTATCATCATTCAAAAGCTGGTTTACTTCTTCAATTTTTGATGTCCCATTCCAGTTAAGAATTTCTTTTAAAGATAATTCCGGTCGTTTACACAATTTTGAAATTGTTTCTGTTGAATCAATACATCCCAATCCTTTATTTTCCAGATGTTGGTTAATATCACGGGAATGAAGCTTAAGCGAACTAAAAAGATCTATACATTTAGAAATGATTTTTTCTTTATCATTAACTCTTTCATTATCTTCTTTTTTAATTAAACCTAAACTATAACCATATTTCATTAATCTTCTGTCAGCATTATCTTGTCTTAACAATAACCTATGCTCTGCTCTTGAAGTAAAAATCCTATAAGGTTCTTCAGTAGATTTGGTTACGAGGTCATCAATTAAAACTCCTATGTAAGCTTCACTTCTGTTCAGAACAAATTCTTTTCTTCCTTGAATTTTGCACGCAGCATTTATTCCTGCAATTAATCCTTGCGCTGCCGCTTCTTCATATCCGGAAGTTCCATTGATCTGGCCGGCAAAATATAATCCTTCGATCAATTTCGTTTCAAGAGTAGAATCAACCTGATGTGGAGGAAAAAAATCATACTCAACAGCATAGCCAGGACGAATCATTTCTGCTTCTTCAAGCCCTTTTATTTTATGAATAGCTTCAATCTGAATTTCTGCAGGAAGGGAAGTAGAGAATCCATTTAAATAGATTAAATTACTATCTAAACCTTCCGGTTCAAGAAAGAGATGATGTTGAGATTTATCTTTGAAACGAACAATTTTATCCTCAATTGATGGACAATATCTTGGCCCAATTGCTTTAATTCTTCCAGTAAACATAGGTGATTCGTTAAACCCTTTTTCAAGTATTTTATGTACCTGAGAATCAGTTGATGTAATAAAACAACTAAGCTGAGGAAGGAAAGGAAAATTTGAAATATCCGTAAAATGTGAAAAAGGTTGTGGATTTTCATCTCCAGGTTGTTCTTCAAGAATATCGAAATTAATAGAACTCTTTGAAAGACGTGGAGGGGTACCTGTTTTTAGGCGTCCCTTTTCAAATCCCATAAGAAGTAAAGATTCGGTAATTCCTATGGCTGGTTTTTCTCCAAATCTTCCTCCTTTATTAGAATTTAGACCAGTATGCATTAATCCATTTAAAAAAGTTCCTGAGGAAATAATTAAAGCTTTACAGCTAATCTCAATTCCATTTGAGGTTCTGATTCCCAATATTTTTTGATCTTCAGCAAGAATTTCAGTTACCGATTCTTCGATAATTGAAATATTATGATTTTGTTCTATAACTTTAAGCGCCTCTTCAGAATATAACTTTCTGTCGGATTGGCATCTGGGAGACCAAACCGCAGGACCCTTGGATTTATTCAACATTCTAAACTGAATACCAGTTTTATCGGCAATTTTTCCCATTAAACCACCCAAAGCATCAATTTCACGAACTAAATGACCTTTTGCAGTTCCACCAATAGCTGGATTACATGACATTCTACCAATGGCAAGTTTATCCATTGTAACCAATGCAACGTTACAACCCATATTTGCTGCAGCAGTAGCTGCTTCAATTCCAGCATGTCCACCACCCACTACCATAACATCAAAATATTTCATAAAATCCCATTTTTCCGTTTCACGTGAAAAGAATTCTCACTTATAAAGATTTCTTTTCACGTGGAACTTACTTTCCTATACAAAATTTGGAGAAAATATTATTTAACACATCCTCGGAGGTCACTTCGCCTATTATTTCACTAAGATTTATGGCGGCATTTCTTATATCTACGGCTATAAACTCACCACTAATATGATTTCCAATTGAATTCAAGGAGTTTTGTAAGTTTTCTTTGGATTTTATCAGACAATCGAAATGACGTATACTTGAAATAATTGCTGATTTTTCAGTATAAACTAAATTTCCAAAGACTTTCTCTTTCATTTTAGCAAATAGTATTTCAATTCCATCGCCTGTTAAAGCGGAAATATAAACATCGGCGGACTTATTACAATTTTCCTCAAGATCAATTTTATTAACTACCTTTATTATTCTTTCTTGTTTTGTCAGATCAGTTATTTCTGATAGAATTTCCTCGGTCTCATTTATAAAAACATCTTCAATAAACAAAACAATATCGGCATCTTTAACCACATTCCGGCTCCTTAATATTCCCTCTTTCTCAATTTCATTCTCGGATGTCCTTATCCCCGCTGTATCATATAATCTAAATAAAACCCCATCAATGCAAACATCTTCCCTGATAACATCCCTTGTAGTTCCTGGTATGGCGCTTACAATTGCTCTGGATTCTTTCAAGATATAGTTTAATAATGATGATTTTCCAACATTTGGTTTTCCAACAAGAGCAACATTTACTCCATCCTTTAATACTTTTCCAAAACTGTAGGTGTTTAGGAGTTTATCAATTTCCTGAATAGTTCTACCGATACGACTTTTTAATTCTGAATTGTCAATAAGTTCGATATCTTCTTCGGCAAAATCAAGTTCAAGCTCAATGAATGAAGCCGTATCCAATAACATTTGCCTAAGTTCATTAACTTTCTTAGATAATAAACCATCTAATTGGTTTCGGGCTCCCAGAAGGGAAGCCTCTGTTCTGGAATTTATTATATCTAAGACAGCTTCTGCCTGAGAAAGGTCCAATCTATTATTTAGATATGCTCGTTTAGTAAATTCGCCAGGCTCGGCAATTCTAACACTGTTCTTTACTAAAATTTCTATTATTTTCTTACTTATTAAAGGATTTCCATGTGTACTTATTTCAACTGAATCTTCCCCTGTATATGAAGTTGGTGATCTGAATACGCTTATTAACACATCATCAATTGAACTTTTAGAAGAATCTTCAATCTTTCCATAATGAATTGTATGTGATAAGACTTCCATCAATCTTTTTTTACCAGAAAAAATCTTATCAACTATATCAATAGCTTGCGAACCACTAATTCTGATCACAGAAATAGCCCCAACACCTAAAGGCGTTGCAATTGCAGCAATTGTATCTTCATTGAAACTGGTATGCATTAAAATTGGGATAAAATGTTTACAAAATTAATAAAATATACTCCTATTAACAATTATAGTCCTTTTTGTTTAATTGTTTAAGAAAATTTGTTTGCACATTTAGTCACAAAGACTGGACTTTAATTGTCATAATTTAGTTTTTACAACAGACTCAGTGTCATTGTGACAACATTTTTATTTTTGTGAAATTGTTAATAACTCATTATGATGAGATAAGTTAAGTGAAATTGTTTTATTGGCACTTAGCTTGTATGTTTCCTTAAGACAGAGATTACATCTAAATCAAATAATTTAAGATTAAACTAATATGATTAAGTGAATTTTTAAGAAAGATTTTGAGGAATAAAATATTATGGCATTCAATTTTAATAAACTAACAGTAAAAGCACAGGAAGCTGTTCAGACAGCGATTGAGATTGCACAGAATTACAGCAACCAGGTTTTAGAACCCGAACATCTTCTTGCGGCATTGATACAGGAACAAGGAAATATTGCCGATACAATTATTCAGAAAGCTGGGGGAAATATTAATCAAATCAAATTAAAAATTAATGCTTTACTTGAAGCGTTGCCAAAAGTAAGTGGTACCGGTGTCGGCAATCAGCAGATGTCTAATAACATGGCTAAACTTTTTGATGCCTCTGCAGCAGAAACAAAAAGTTTTAAAGATGATTTCGTATCAACAGAACATTTGCTTTTAGCTTTAACAAAGAATGATGGAAAAACAGGGCAGTTGTTAAGAGATAATGATGTTTCTCATGATGCTGTATTAACTGCTTTGAAAGATGTGAGAGGTACTCAAAGAGTAACTTCTCAAAATCCTGAAGATACTTACCAGTCTTTGGAAAAATATGGAAGAGATTTAAATGAATTAGCACGAAGCGGAAAACTTGATCCTGTAATCGGAAGAGATGAAGAGATAAGAAGAGTGCTTCAGGTTCTTTCAAGAAGGACAAAAAATAACCCGGTGTTAATTGGCGAACCGGGAGTTGGTAAAACAGCAATTGCAGAAGGCATTGCTCATCGTATTGTTTCCGGCGATATTCCTGAAAACTTAAAGACTAAAAGAATTGTTGCTCTCGATATGGGTGCTCTTGTTGCGGGTACACAATTCCGCGGACAGTTTGAAGAAAGACTTAAAGCAGTTATAAAAGAAGTTCAGGAATCGAACGGAGAAATTATTCTTTTCATTGATGAGCTTCATATGCTTGTTGGTGCCGGAGCTGTTTCCGGTTCAATGGATGCAGCAAATATTTTGAAACCAGCCTTGGCAAGAGGTGAGCTTCATGCAATCGGTGCAACAACTCTTGATGAGTATAAAAAGCATATTGAAAAAGATGCTGCTCTTGAAAGACGCTTCCAGCCGGTTTTGGTAAGCGAGCCTTCCGTTGAGGATACAATTTCTATTTTAAGAGGATTGAGCGAGCGATATGAAGTTCATCATGGTGTG
>CAYNUV010000130.1:0-7719 GCA_964400245.1 uncultured Ignavibacteriaceae bacterium | reverse complement strand
AAAGTTTGAATTGGTTAAGGGTGATGCCACTGTTACTATACATAAATACTTGAAAGATAATCCTGAAACAATAATTGCTTTTGCATATTTTGATTTTGATATTTAATAGAACAACAAACATAATAACTTCTAATAGTTTATCTTACTGAATATATAATGTCAGATAGCATAGGACAAAAAACACAAACGTGATGGCGGCATGATGGTTACAAATCGACCGGAATTATTTAAAGATGTAAAAGCTATACGAGGGGTTAGTATTGATAAAGATAATTGGAGAGGGTTCACTACTAAGATATTAGATGGTTATTATAATGAGTCTGGTTCATTTCTAAAAAAACTTGTCATTAATTCATTGATTTGGCTCTTGGGTAAACATGCCATATTTATTGCACCATACTAATATTAACTAATTTTTTATTCTAATCTTGAGATGAAACTCAGGTCTCAATAACCTTCAATAATGAATAAATATATATTTAATTTGTACCAATATTTAAAATTTATTAAACAAGGTTTTCCAGTAAGCCCATATGCAACTCTTAATTTTTTATTAGAAAGTCAGTACTGGCCAAAAGAAAAAATAAATGATTTTCAACTAAGAGCACTAAATAAATTACTATCCACTTCCTTAAATTCATCAAATTATTATAAAAAAATATTAAAAGGGTTAGAACTACCCCTCAAAGAAATTGATGAATTTAATGTGAAGATCCCTTTCATAACTAAGGACATTATTAAAGAGCAATCTGATCAATTAAAAACTAGATATTTTTGTAATAAGTTTAAGCATAAAACCAGTGGGAGTACTGGGGATCCGTTGACGATTTATACATCAGGCATTGCTGAAAGTTTTAGAGAAGCTGGATTTTTACGTTTTCTTAATTGGTGGAATATTAAACCATATGATAAAAGTGTTCTTATTCGGGGAAAATTAGCTACAGTCAAATCTGGTAATCCCTTGAGTAATAAAATAAAAAAAGAATTTAGATGTAGGTACGATATTAATGTTTTCGATTTGGATATGAAAACCATCCTTAAATATTATAAAGACATAAAAAGATTTAAACCTGTATTTATAAGAGGTTATAAATCTGCAATTCTTCAATTTGCTGAATTACTAGAAAATAAGAATTTAATTTTTGATAATTTTAAATTTAAAGTTGCGATAGTAACTGCGGAAGTATTATTTGATAAAGAAAGAAGATACATTGAAAAAATACTAGGTTGTAGGGTGGCGAATGAATATGGAGCTGCAGACGCGGGACAGATTGCATTTGAATGTTCCAATGGTTCAATGCATGTTTTTGAAGAAGCAGTTTATTTAAATATTAACAATAATAATGACGTTTTTATAACTGAGATCCATAATGATTCTATGCCGTTAATAAACTACAAAAATAACGATAAAGCTGTGTTAGCAGATTACAAATGTGTTTGTGGAAGAAATTCCAAAATTATTTCTAATATAGAAGGACGAGATGACGATTGTTTAATAAAACCCAATGGAGAAAAAATTAATCAATGGTTGTTTTTTTATATTATAATGGAACTAGATGAAATCGGTCTGGATAATTGCATACTAAAATATAAAATCATACAAAACAGAAATAAGTTTCAGGTAATAATAGTTCCAAAAGAAAAATATAATAAAAAAGTTGAAGAATATATCAAAAAAAGATTCTATGAAGAAATCGGGAAAGAAATTTTAGTAGAATTTAGTTTGGTTGAATCTATTTCAAGGGATAAAAGTGGTAAATTAAGATTATTTTCCCGAATTGGTTAAATAAATCAAAGATGCAAAACAGCTGTAGTTCAATATATATAGAATAAAGATGTAGTAAAATATTAGTTAATATTTATGTATATAAAAAATTTATAATTAGCTTGAAAACAAAGTATCTTATTTATTTCTGTAAAGGTATTGAATCAGTTTTTGATTCTCAAGTACTAGAATTAATAATATCTTTAAATGAAAAAAAGGTTTTTGAAAAAGTTTATTTATTTCTAGGAATAAAGAGTCAATTAGAAAGTAAAGAATTTCAAAAAAGAAAATTACCAAAGGAAATAGGAATTGTATTTTTTAAAGTTTATCCTAATTATGCTTTCTTTAACTTCCTTTCTCGAAGAGCTATATCTAAAGCGCTAAAAAGAATGGATTTTAATTTAGAAGAATCTATATTTCACGTTCGTGAGGAAATATTAACATGGCATATCAGAAAAATATTAAATAGAAAATATAGAAATAAAATTCTACCCGATATACGAGGAGCCTGTTTGGAAGAGATAATGGAGAATGATACTCTTAAATTCCCTCAAAAATATTTTAAAATTTGGAATTTTAAAAGAGCTTTAAATGATTTAAGAAAATTTCAAAAAATATCTGCTGTTACAGAAGCATTAAAAAAGTATTTAATAAAAAAGTACAAAATAAATTCGGATAATATAGTAATTACGCCAAATTTAGCTGGTAAAAACTTTAGCTTTGATTTGATAAAAAGAATGCAAATTAGAAAATCATTAAATCTGAATATTAATGATATTCTTATTTTATTTTCAAGCGGAAGCACACAAAAATGGCAAAATTGGCAGGATATAAATGCCCTAAAAACTTTAGCAGATAAGGGAATGAAAATTTTTAACCTTTCTAAGTATGAAATACTACATAAAAATATTATAAATAAATTTGTCGAATACTATGAAGTACCTTCATATTTAAATGCTGCTGATATAGCTATTATATGGAGTAATAAAAGAACTGTAAGCGAAGTTAGATCACCGGTTAAATTTAGTGAATATATTTGTTGCGGGCTGCCCATAATTGCAAATGATTCCGTGGATATGGTAACTGATTATATTAAGAGGAGTTCATTCGGCTCATTATTAAATGATTTAAATGAACTAGATCAAGAGAAAATAAAAGTATTAAAATCGCTGAATCGACAAGAAATTGCAATAAAAGGTATGGAATGGTTGGGCGTTGAAACTATTTCCCAAAAATATTTGGGAATTTATTCTTCGTTATAATAAATGATTTTGAAACTTTTATAATTGCATTTGCTTTGAAAAGCTATTTAATGTGAAACGAGTTCTTTTTAAGATTCTAAGATTTCCGGAATCCCCTTCATTTTAAGAGAGACTATTCAGAAAAGAAAAATAACTATAGTTTTCTTTCATGATCCATTAGCGAATACCAATGCAGATCAATATAAGCAGCTTAATCTTGAAGGCAACCGCAATCAACTAACAACTATAAGGATATTTTTAGAAAAGCAAAGTACAGAAAAACTAAGTGAATTAAATAATGCCGAAGATACTTTGAAGAGTTTCCAGGAAAGAGGAGGAATTGTAGCCCTTGATGCTAAGTCAATTGAGTTTATAATATTATTACAACTAAGGTTCTTCTAACAGGAAAGAAAACAAAAATCACAAAGTCAAAGTATGAGATTAATAGAAATAAATTGATGAAAACAAAATTAGGTATGAAAAGAAAACTACGATTAATTGTAGCATATATAGACTTAATTATTTTTTCTTTCAAAAAATTTTTCCTTGGTTTTGACTATGCTAATAATTCTATAAAAAGAATGGGTAAAAACTCTATTCAACTTATATTAAAACGTTATGGCGCAACAATTGGGAACAATTGTGATATTGAAACAGGTTTGACTTTTCATAATTGTGAAAATTATAAAAATTTAATTATTGGTGAAAATTGCCATATTGGTAAAAACAGTTTTTTTGATTTAAGAGATAGAATCATTATTAAAAATAATGTAGTTATTTCAATGCAATCCACATTTATTACACATATTGAGATGACAAAATCTGATTTATCAAGTACTTTTCCAAAAGAACAAAAGTTTATTAAAATAAATAATGGTTGTTATTTGGGCGTAAGATCGATTATTCTTATGGGAGTGGAGTTAGGAGAATATTGTGTGGTTGCTGCAGGGAGTGTGGTAACAAAAAATGTATTACCATTTACAATGGTGGGTGGGGTACCAGCAAGGGAAATTAAAAGACTAAATAAATTAGATAGAAAACTTTAGGATAATATGGGAATTAAATACCTGGGGAGTTAATCCAAATGAAGAACTTATTATAATTAGAAAAAACTAATATGAATGGAATTTTTGTTACCAAACCAAATCTACCTCCACTGGAAAAATTGCAACCATTTTTGGAAGAGATTTGGAAGAATAAAATACTTACCAATAACGGACCTTTTCATCAAAGGTTTGAAAAAGAATTAGCGAAATATTTAGAAGTTGAACACATTAATTTATTTGCTAATGCTACCATTGCATTGGTTGTTGGATTGCAGGCTTTGAGGATAACGGGTGAAGTTATTACTACTCCTTTCAGTTTTGTTGCAACCACACACGCTTTAAAATGGAATGGGATCACTCCGGTATTCTGTGATATTGAAGAATCGACATTAAATATTGATCCTGATAAAATTGAAGGATTAATAACGCCCAAAACTACTGCCATAATGCCTGTACATGTTTACGGACATCCCTGCGATACTGAAAAAATACAGAGCGTTGCTGATAAATATGGATTGAAAGTTATTTATGATGCCGCACACGCATTTGGTGTTAAGATAAATAATAAGAATTTGCTGCTCGAAGGTGATATGTCTGTTCTTAGCTTTCATGGTACAAAATTGTTTACAACTTTTGAAGGTGGCGCAATAATTACGAAAGATGAAAAACTTAAAGGGAGAATAGACTTTTTAAAAAACTTTGGATTTGCTGATGAGGTCACTGTAATAGCACCGGGTATAAATGGTAAAATGAATGAATTTCAAGCTGTGATCGGTTTATTAAGCCTTGAAATTGTAGATCAGGAAATTGAAAATAGAAAGAAAATTACACAAAGGTATTTAGAAAACTTCAATAACATTAAAGGAATTAAAACTTTTACTGTACCTGAATGTGTTACTTATAATTATTCTTACCTTCCTGTTTTGATTGATGAAAATAAATTTGGGGCCAATAGAGAAATGGTTTATGCTGAACTGAAAAAACATGATATTTATTCGCGCAGATATTTTTATCCTTTAATAAGTAATATGCCTTCATACCGCACATTACCAACCGCCAGCAAAGATAATTTGCCTGTTGCAAATAAAATTGCAGAACAGATATTGTGTTTGCCAATTTATGGGGAATTAGAAGTTGATAAGTGCGATTTTATATCACAAAGAATAATTACTATAAAAAGTTTATAGCCATAGATATGGTACACAATAATAAAGAAGTATTAGAATATTGGAACAAAGAAGATGTAGAATCAATGTATGATAAATTCTTGATTCGGGCTGAGATTGAACTAATTAAAAAGCATATTCCAATAAACTCTAAAGTTTTAGATGCTGGGTGCGGTGAAGGAGAAGGCACACTTGAGTATGCTAAAATTAAAAATTTAAGGATCCATGCTGCAGATTTTTCTACTACAAGATTAAAAAAAGCTAAAAAAAGATTGAAAGATTTTTCTAATGTCGAATTGTTCCAAATTGATTTTCTAAATAAATATGATCTTGACTACGATTATGATGTAATTATATCACAAAGATTTTTAATAAATCTGATGGAGCTAGATATTCAAAAGAGAGTAATTAAAGAATTAATTGCGCGGATTAATTCGGGTGGTTATTTTCTGATATTTGAAGGAAGTGTTGATGGCGTTAATGAACTTAATAACTTCAGGAAATTATTCGGTTTAAAACCAATACTTATAAAATGGCACAATTTATTTTTTAATGATAGCCATTTAGAAAATTTTTTAATTAAAGAGGGAATGGAAATAGTTCAAAAAGAAGGATTGGGTGACTATTTCTTTCTTACTCGCGGTATTAGACCGTATTTTGAAACTGATTTATCTTGGAATAGTAAATACAACAAAACTGCATCTTCGAAAGCATTGAAGAAATTCCTGCATCTAGGCGATCGATTTTCCAGATTAAAACTATGGGTATGCAAAAAGACTTAATAGTTAGTGTTTGTATGATAACATACAAACACGAAAAATTCATTGCACAGGTAATTGAAAGTGCATTGATGCAAAAACAAATTTTGATTACGAAATTGTTATTGGTGAAGATTGTTCTTCAGATAGCAAAAGAGAAATTTGTATCGAATACAAAAAAAAGTATCCTGATAAAATCAAATTATTACTAAATGAAAAAAATATTGGAGCTTCTCCTAATTTTATACAGACAATCCTAGCGTGCCAAGGCAAATACATTGCCTTAGCGAAGGCGATGACTACTGGATAGATGAAACCAAACTTCAAAAACAAGTCGATTTTAATTGCTTTGCTCGTAGAGGGAATAAATGAAGATAAAAGATAATGGAATCTCCTGGGATACATTGATTCATATCCAGTTGTACAAAATAAATCCTTCTTAGGAGATCCAGTAATAGGTCCTTATCCAGATGTTAATAAATATTATAGCTACGATTTCTAATACGATTAATTCCTTTCGTAGCAAACTCAATCAACTTTGTAAATGAATTTTATATGCATTATTTACAAAAAGATTTTATAACGAATAGAAAAGTAAACAAGTAAATATTTATAAATTATGTCATACAAGATTGGAATAACTGGTACAGGTGGCGGGGTTGGCCAAAGCATACTAAAATCGCTGTACAATACAGGATATCAAATTGTCGCATTAGATAGTGAACTATTAGGTACAGGCTTGTATGCGGCACCAATATCGTATCTTGTACCATATGCTAATAAACCAGAGTATATATCTACTTTATTGAACATTTGTACGAAAGAAAATATTTCATTATTGTTCCCAGGACTTGATGCAGAATTAGCTTCCTTATCATTAAACAGGGAAGCATTTGAAGCAATAGGAACAACAGTCGTGGTTAGTTCTCCTGAAGTAATTGAGCTTTCTAACGATAAACAACTAATGTATAATAGTTTAAAAAATGCTGAAATAAATTTACCATTTACTACACCATTTAAAAAATTAATTACGGAACAAATTAAGTTTCCTATTATAATTAAGCAAATGGTTGGGGGAGCAAGATCTCAAAATGTATTTTTATTAAAAAATAAAAATGAATGGGATTCTATAATTGTTAAAATTAAAGACAACTCTGATAATTTTATAGTTCAGGATTATATTGAAGGAGATGAATACACCTGTGGCACTGTAAATTTAAGAAATAGCTGTAAAGGTGTAATTGTTATGCGGAGGATACTAAGGGATGGAGACACCTACAAATGCTTTACTGAAAACAACGCTGTTATCGAAAGTACTGTTCGAAAAGTGGTTGAGGAAATTAAACCTTTCGGAGCGTGTAATATTCAATTGAGGATGAAAGATGATAAACCCTTTATTTTTGATATAAACGTCCGATGCTCAGGTACTACTGCAGCAAGAACACTTTGTGGATTTAATGAACCCAAGATGATAGCCGATTTTCTTTTAAAAGGAACAGAACCAATATTTGAAATTAAGGAACAAACAATTTTAAGGTATTGGAAAGAATTAGTTATCGACAATGACGTTATTCTCACTTTTAAAAAAGATAGAAAGTTAAATCAACCTATTTCCACTTTATTATGATATTGTTTACTGGAACAGGAACTCTTTCTTCTACTTTTGCAAAACAATATTTTTGCGATATAGTTTCTGCTCGTTTCTTAGATGACATAAAATTGAAGAGTCTAATTGCGTTAAGT
>CAYNUV010000129.1:0-7727 GCA_964400245.1 uncultured Ignavibacteriaceae bacterium | reverse complement strand
AGTATAATCAATCCTGTATTCGGCAAATCTCCAAATATTAGATGAGATAAGATTATTAATATCTCTTCCGGGATCATAAATTATTTTTTTATTTGAAGAAGGCAGGATTGATAATTTGAAAGAATCATCTGGATTAAATGACCAAAACTCAGGCGACATATTTAATTTGCCGGGAAAAGTTAAAACATCTTCTTCGCTCTTTATAGCTATAAAGTAATTCAGCAAACCATTGGAAGATAGTTCCGGTAGAAGTATAAATTCATAAATAAAATCATCAACTTTTTGCATTTGAAATTTCTGATAATTCCCCCAGCCATTTTTTCTTGCATAAATAACAGGGACAAGATTTTCTTCTTTGGAATAAATTTCAACCACAATTTTCTTTTCTTCATTTTCATTAAAAGCAGAAGGTGTAAGATTTTTAATTTCAGTTGATTGAAAATCATTAATGAACTCACCATACTTTTTTATCTTTTCAAAATCTGTATAGCCTGATGCAATATTTCTCGTATTAAAATCATTATCATTTGTAATGAAATAAACACCCGGTTCTACCTTCACGGAAAAATCAACAGCGGTTTGAGATTTATTATTGGTGTCGTAAACCTTAAAGTCAGAATTTAAATCAGGAAGATTTATTTTTATTTTATGAGATCTCCAGATCAGTTTAGCAACGGGTTCATCAAAACCATTTCTGCCAAAAGGATCTTTTATCCAAACTGCATCAGGATATAATTCTAGTTTCCACAGACCAACATTAACCTTATCTAAGAAATAAGCTCCTCTTCCTGAATATTCAACGAACTTTGAATTTCTATATCCTGAAATGTGCTTTAACTTTTTATTATCATTAGGCAAAGCATCATTACTGTTAGAATAATAAAACCTTTCCGAAGTATTTAAGAGGCTCAAATCATTATCATAATCAACCTGCACATTTCCCATAATAATTGAAGTCGTATCAATTATCTTATCAGAAATATTCTCATTATTAAAAAGGTAAGATGAAATAAGAAAGCTCAAAGCTTTTTGAGGTGTATAAAGTAAATTTAAAAAATGAGTTGAATACTCTGAATTATATTGAGCTAATGGAGTTGGATCGTAGCAAAACATAGTTGCCCATTGCATTCCGGCCTCTTTAAAGCTGTGAGCCATTACAGGATACATATATGATTTCCCAATATCAGCAGCATCAAATTCATAAACCATTTTGGTTTTGTTTTTTATTTTGTCTGTATGATTTGGAAGTGGGTATGATAAAACATTAGGAAGAAAATTCCCATTTAACTCGCTGTACTTTACCAATCCCGTTGGATACCATTGAAAAGAAATTCCATCAATGTTTGATGAAGCAACACCTTCCCATTGTTCCTTGCCTGGATTCTCACTTATGTTAAAGAAGATTGGTTTTGTTATACCTTCATCCCTTAAAGCCTTAGCAGTTGTATTCACATAATGTGTGATGCTGTCTTTATTCCGTGAAAGATTCGGTTCATTAAAAATTTCAAATGCAATTACATAATCTTCATCTTTATAAGTTTTACCTGTATAAGAATTTTTATGATTAACAAACTGCTTGAGATAATTTAAATGAGCTTTAAGCACTTCCGGTTTTGTTGTTGACTCTATTTTGTTATAAAAAGTTGAGAAGCCGGTAGTTTCAACATCGGGTTCAGGCCAACCTGTTCCCCACCAGGCTATGGGTGTAAGAATAATGTAAATATCATTTTCAATTAATTTCGAAATAAGGTAATCAAATAACTCAATATGTTCATTGTTAATAAGGTTTCCATCTCTGTCGGAAACTTCCCTATCCCATACATGAATACGGTAAGCATTCAATCCAAGCCTTTTAAATTGCTGAACGTCAAGATCAATTATTTCTTTGTGCGGAATGTTTTTATTCTTTAAAACTCTATATGAAAAAGCAAAAGGAGTTGAATAATTTACGCCAAAGAAATAAGCTTCTTCATCGTTTGCAGTCCATCTCATTCTTCCTGAAGAATCAACGTATATAAGATCAGTTGAGTTTTGTCCGGGAAAAGATGTAATAAAGATGAAAGAGAAAAAAAATGTTCTTAATATAAATTTCATTTTAATAGAATCGCTTTAATGGAGGTTGTATTTTTATCTGTTATAAGTTTTATTAAATAAATCCCTGATGAAAGAACCTGGTTATTTGAATCCCGCCCATTCCATTCAGCAAAATGCTCTCCTGCATCTTTAACTTCATCAACAATTATGTTAACCTCTTCACCAAGTGAGTTATAAACTATTAATTTTACATAAGTCTGGTTCAGTAATTCAAAATTTATTCTTGTGACAGGATTAAAAGGATTCGGATAATTCTGGTGTAATTTAAAATCTAAAATAACACTCCCTTCTTCATCAACAGAAACAATAACAGGCTGGTTATCAAAAGGAACCCACGAAATAGTTCTATCTTCAGACGGAATTATAAAAGTTCTGTCAGAAACATTATTTTCCCAGCCATTGTCCGTATCATTTTCTATAAAGAATTTATAGGCTTGTTCCTCACCAATTGTACTTAAAGGATAATAAACAACTCCCGACCAGAATGAACCGCCAAAAACACTTAACTCTTCTCTTGAAAGAATTTTTGATTCATTCCATGAAAGAATATTTTGCGTATTAACCGTCCCGCCTCGGACACCAACAGGCCCGTTTATATCAGGTTCAAATCTTCCAATTGATGTAACGCCTCCAACATTTACTCTATAATAAATCGCAACAGAATCTTCCTTTTGTTCAAATGGTTTCCAATATTGATTTACAGATGTCCCTGATGAATTATAATATTCAACTTGTAAAACTGTATCTGTGTCTCCGGCAATAAATTTCCTGTAATTGCCTGCCGTTAAATCATAAGGTTGAACTGGACCTTCCCATCCTAATCTTAAAAAAGTAGGATCATTAATAGAATGTCCCGTCCAGAATTTATAATGAATTTCACTTCCGGGAATAACATGAACAGTTTTTTCCCAGTAATCACCATTGATATTTTCCATAAGAAGTTCTGAAGTTTGATCCCATTGCAGTTGCTCGCCGCTGGGTAAAATACTTGAGCCGTTAACTACTTCTCCCCTTATCTGAACAAAACCATTGGAACGAAGGGTATCCCAATTTGTTGATGTATTTAATCTGAAAGTTAAGCTAACTCCACCGGAAGTATCAGGTTCATGAAATGCAGCTATTGAACTTAAAGTTTCACCTCCAAAATCAAATAATGTAAGATTTTCCCAAGATGAACCAATTGGTTGAACCGATATATATTCAGGAGCCCAATAAAAAACTCCTGCACCTCTGTTGTTTTGAACATTCTTTACTATTTGAATAAGATCATATAAAAAATTAAACTGACCTTGTACCGTTGCCGAATATCCCTGGTGAAGCTGAGATGAATTCCAGACAAAATTGTTAAGGTTATCATAAGATTGTAATGTCCAGGGATATGCTATTTCAACTACGATTATATCTTTATTATATCTTGTTGCCAAGTCGTTCAGGTTTTGTGATAACTGAGTTAAAGTTCCATGCCACCACGGATAAAATGATTCACCAATTATATCAAATGGCACCTGGTAAGAATTAATGTTATCGAAAAACCATCTGCTTCCTGTGTTATCACCACCACGATCAATATGAATCATGATCGGGATTGTTGTGTCGGGTGCAGCATCAACTACTGCATTGCGTGCAGCTTTTAAAAGATTTGTAAACTGAGTCCATTGTGTAGGATTATCAAATGAACCACCAACTCTTCCTTCCGGCCAGAGGAACCCACTTATGATTTCATTTCCAATTTGAATCATATCAGGCAAAGCATCAATTGCATCAAATGCCTGGATGACATTAAACGTATATGCATAAATGCTGTCAACCAATTCCTGATAAGAGAGAGATTCCCATGCTGCAGGCTTATCCTGATTACCGGGATCTGCCCACGTGTCTGAGTAATGAAAATTCAAGAGAAACTTCGATCCGTTTTGTTTAATCCTGCCTGCCATTTCAAGGGTGCTTTCAAGTCCTATATAACCATTATTGGGTGAATGCCAGAGACGAAGCCTTATATAATTAATTTCGTTCTGAGTAAATATTTCTAACGGATCTGTTTGTGTTCCGTTTAAATAATACGCACCACTCAAATCTTCAATTTGAGGAATGTAAGAAATATCTACTCCTTTTATAAATTCAGTAGTCTGCCCAGGTATTGAAGAGCTAATAAAAAGTATTAATAAAAAAATCTTTTTCATTTAAATCGTATCGTTATTTGTGATTATATAAATTATTTTCTCTCATAACAAACTTCTCGCAACCTGTCTGGGTTAAGGTTAGGATTTTTTATATAATAGAAGAGATGACATCTTAAAGAAAAGATGTCATCTCAATTACAAGTCTCGTATAGATTCTGTTCTAAAGGGACTTTCCAATGAACAGATTTTTTTAGTTATTTCAACAACATCATTTTAAAAGTATTAGTATAAACACCTGCATCAAATCTCAGGAAATAAATACCTGTTGAAACCTGTGCCCCGGAACTATTTTTTCCATTCCATATAATCTGATGTTTACCTGCTGCTTGTTCAGTATTCAATAATGTGTTTACTAAACTTCCGGTAATATCATATACCTGTATTTTTATTCTTGATGTAACAGGTAATGAATAGCTGATCGCAGTTGTCGGGTTAAACGGATTAGGATAGTTTTGGGAGACACTGTAATCTACCGGTATTTGTTCTTCATCATCAACACCAACTACCAACTGAGGCGGATCCTCAACAGTTAAACTATCATTCATCCATTGCATTTCAGGAAGCGCAAACGAAGTAGGCCATACAACCGGGTTTAAAGAAGTCGGCTGAACATACTGATAATATCTCCTTCCGCTAAGAACTCCACCACCATTCTCAATATCACCTGACTCTGAAGTATATACAACGTGGTAGCATAGCTGGTAGAAAGTTGGAGGGTTTAATGACCAGGTGTTTGTGTATATTAAATCTCCATCTAAATCTTCCAGCAAAATGCGGTTTGCCGCTCCATACATTGGTAATCCTTGTGTTACCGGAACGAATGAACCATCAAACTGAATATACGCAGTATCAATACCCGGCCTGAATAAAGGATTTGTCGGATTAGAATTTACATCAGTAGAAGGAGTCATATTAACACTGAATGTAATATCAATAGGGTTTGTGATTACACCTTCCGGAGGAATACTATTAAAAAATTGCTGTTCATATCCAAAATCTCCGGGAAGAAGCTGCGTCGTTTCGGTAGTATAAACATGTATCCTGTTTCCGCCGCCAGTTACTCCCGGTTCTTCCCAACCATTTGTTAAATCTAACCCGGGAATATAATTTGGACTGGTTGAATCAACTCTGGAAGTATCCCATGAGATGTAATATTTATATTCAATTATTTCATTTGGAAATCTTGTAAATGTTTCCAGTAAATTCCATTCCTGAAGAGCAGCGTTATATGTCATCTTAAGCATAGTTGGTTCAGTATCAAAATCAAAAGTTGCAGGGGGCCAGCCTTTTGCTCCGGTAACTGCCACTTTATCTCCAAGTGCTCTGTCAAATAAACCTGCATCTTCTAATGCATTGAGTTTTAATCTGAAAAGAAGATCAGCAGTTACAGCAGGACCTGATGGTGCCTGATTATTAAAGTAATACCAGTGAATTGTAGTATCATTAGTGCTTGAGAAAACGAATGATCTATTAGGAACGCTTTCCCAGTTTTCAGGTTGAATAACAAATTTGAATTCCTGTAATGTAGTACCGGGAACAACAGTATCCATTGCTACATAAGCTACACCTGACCAGAATGAACCGCCGTTAATGCTATTGGTTTCACGCGAAAGAGTTATAATAGTTACCCAGGTACCTAATGGCGCACCTCCTCTTACATCTACTAATTGAACAAGAGGATCAAAAACTACACCTCCCATATTAACCCGGAAATAAATTGCTATCGTATCCTGCTTTGATTGGAATGGTCTCCAATATTGATCCTTTGGATCTGCCGTTCCATTGTAATACTCCAGGTTCAGTGTTGTATCACTTGCCCCGGCTACAAAATACCTATTACCGCCTCCGCCCGGAGAATTTAAATTTCCTTCCCAACCTGAATTAAAGAAGGTGGGAATAGTAGCATCCTGACCAGTCCAGAATTTATAATTTAAACTGGAACCTTGTGTCATCTGGACGGTAGTTTCCCAATAATCACCTCCAATATTATTCATAATAATGGCAGAATTAGCATCCCAGGTAATTGTTGGTGTTATACTTCCAGTTACCTGTCCCCTAATTTGAACGAAATCATCAGCATATATTGTATCGAGGTTAGTAGAAGTATTTAATCTGAAAGTAACATTAATAGTTTGCGCCATTGATTGATTAGGAATTAAACTAATCAAACAAGTAACAAAGAGAAGTAACAAAAAGGAAGTAAGTCTGGTTCTCATGATCCACTCCTTTATTTATATTTAGGAATTAGTTATTTAGTATTTCTATCAACGAAATTATTTTGAACATTTTTTCCATTAAAATTTTATGCTTAACGTAAACCTGTTTGCATCATTTAAATGAATAAAATTCTGATAAGCATATTCCACCGAAATTAATACTTCACCAAATACATTTATTTCATTTACACTTATACCGAATGTCAGATCCGATTCACTCTCAGTAAGAAAAAGATCTTTATAACCGGAACGCAGCAAGATTTTTTCATTAAGTAATCCTATTTCACCTCCGAGATTCATGCTCTGTGAATTATCATTCGGATTTACTCCATCAGCGGAAAGTGTGAATCGAAAATCCTGAGTATTAATCAATTCGCCGGAAATACCGATGCGCATTATTAATGGAAGATCAAATTCATCAGTATTTATTTTACCAACTATGCTTTGATTGTTTCCTTCCTGATCAGGTGCAGGGTCAACACGAATATTTAAATCATCTCCGGTCATATGCATTTTAGTTCCAAAGTTTGAAATGCTCGCACCTAAACGAATTCCTTCAAACGGTGTTTCATATATAGTCCCAACATCAAAGGCAATTCCTGTAGCAGCAGAGTTAAAGATTGTTTCCTGGATATATTTAAAAGTTCCGCCAATAGAAAAACGGTCCGTTAAATAACGGCTGTATGAAAATCCTAATGCAAAACTTGAAGCAGTAAAAGTTTCACCCGTGCCCATCGGCTCCTCAACTGTTGTAACTTCCATCTCGTCTGTGTGCAGAATTGTTACGCTTATTCCAAAAGTTCCCAGGTTATCAACAGGAAGAACCAGCCCGGCAAAATCAAAATAAATTCCGGGCATCCAGAGTGAATGATCAACCACTAATGCATTGGAATTTACAGATGACATAACTGAAGGATTCCAATAAATTGCAGTCGGGTCGTTCATCATTGAAACAAATGAGCTTCCCATTCCTGTTGCACGTGCACCAACAGGTATTTGTAAAAAAGTTGCTGCGGAAGTTCCGACCTTCCTTATTTCCTGCGCCATGACAGGTTGAGTAAAAACACCTGCATAAAAAATTAAAACCAAAACAAAAATTTTTATTTGAGTATTTATTTTTTTCATTGTATTCAACTCTATTTAATTATAGCGAATGTTCCGGTTTTTTCTCCTATTTCCGGTGCTTCTATATGATATACATATATCCCGTAAGCGATTTCAAATTTTTCATCGCTTA
>CAYNUV010000128.1:0-7731 GCA_964400245.1 uncultured Ignavibacteriaceae bacterium | reverse complement strand
AAACTTCCCAAAGTTTGCTTATACTCATCATCCCAGGCGCCGCCGGCATCAAAAAATAAAGCACCGCGAAAACCAACAAAGCCAAGTCCAAAGAATGGAAACCTAATGTACAATTGATCAATTAATGGAAAGCGAACTTCAACGGATGAGAGCCAAAGTTTTTCACCACGAATTGACCATCTTCTCCAACCCCTTAAATCCCAGCTTCCTCCCATAAAATAACGTCTTGCTTCTTTTCCATCATTATAAAATAAAGCTGATCTGAATGCAATAGCAGAACGCAAACCAAGCCGGAAATAGTGCCTGTAATCTGCAATAATGGTAAAGTAATTAACATTGCTGAACTTAACGTCGCTTGTATAGCCAAGTAATAATCTTCCTCGTAAACCATCTAACGGACCTGTCCATCCCCACAATGAATTATCTATAACATAAGACAAACTATTGCTTATCAGCAGGGCTTTGCGTTCAATTACTCCGGATATAACCTGCTTATCTGAGTTTGCGATTGTTACTCCTGTTTCAATTCTCTGGAATTTTGAAAGTGGGAAATGAAGTGCAAAAAACCCTCCGTAGCTTCTTTCAAAAAAGAATTCATCGGAATCTCTTATGTCATATCTTCTTCCGCTAAAATGAAAAACACCATAACCATAATTTGTTCTTTCACTCAGGTTCACTCTCTGAATTGCAATATTAAAACTTTTAAGAAAATCACTTTGTGCATCTGCTGTGTTGTAAATAAGAAAGAAATAATTATCATTTCCCAACAGATCACTTAAAGAAAGAATTGCACCTCCTCTTGTTCCAAAAATAGGATCGGTACTAACCTGGCTTTGTGCATAATCAAGAGTATATTCATTTTCATATTTAAGTTTTTCCCTGTTGGTATCTCCGGAAACCATTACTGCATTCCACTTTTCTGCCGATAGTGGAAATTGCATAGCAATTTGTATTGTGTCTTCCAAAGATTTGTTAACATCAAGCTTATAAATGTTAAATGAGAACTTTTCAAACCCTGAAAATATTATTGTTGAATCGTTCATAAAAGACGGGTAGAAAGCGCTTGTAATGAAGTGAGTTACTTCCTTTACAGTATCCCTGTCAGCGATATCAGCGGACCAGATATTCCTTACTCCATCAGCATCTGAAGTAAAAAAGATTTTCTTTTTACCGGGAGAAATAACCGGAGATGAATTATTTGAGTTAAGGTAAGTTACATATTCAATTTTATTTGAGATTAGATCATAGTTGAAAATATTATACTTCTTTTCAAATTCACCTGATGTCCGGTCTGACGAAAACAGAATTTGATTTTTATCTATTCCGAATGAAGGATCGCGATCATCGTAATAATCATTTGTTAGTCTTGTTAATAAACTGCTTTCAATATCAACAATAAAAATATCACTAAAGCCCTTCTGATCAACAGCATGGAAAACAATTTTATCTCTATCAGGTGAGAATTTGGGCGATGTTAAATTAATAAGATTATCATACTGGAAAGTATTTATTATTTCATTTCTGGCAAGGGAAAAAAGATGGATTGCATCTGTAGCACCTTTTTTAGTTACAAAAGTTAGAAGCCCATCATCTGAAATATCAATTGAAGATTGAAACAAGTGAAAAGCTTCAAGCTCTTCCGATTTTTCACCTTGCAGAATGAGGTCATCATCAATTATTTTCAAATCCTCATCAAGCTCAAGTCTGTAAAGAGATGAATATCCATTTTTATTTGCTACATAATAAATAATAGTATCTTCATCATTATTATAATAAACAGGAGAAAAGTTGAAACCTTCCTTAGTAATTTTTTTAGCAGCAGCTTCAAGCGGGGACCGGTTTTCCATTAACGGATAATATTTTTTCTTAAGATAGTATAACCATTCTATATCAATATCCTCAATGCTTTTGCCGATGGTGTGTTCAATTACTTTATTAAAGTTTGAAAACATCCAGACATTCTCAAGCATCAGCGGAACTTTCTCTTTCCCATATACTTCTTCAACAAACTCAAGAAAATTTTGTCCCTCCTTATACATAACAAATGTACCGTAGATTGCATAGATATCATCAATCCCGACAAAATAATTATTCAATACAGCATCCCGCATAACCATTTCTGCCTGGGCATCAACTTCGGTTGACATATACTCAGCAAGACCTTCAACAAACCAGAGAGGAGGTAAAACATCCGCAGGTTCCCTGTGATCGGAAAGAACTTTGTAAACTTTGTTTGTCATAAAAACATGAACAAGCTCGTGCCTGATAACATGCCTGAAATCATGTAAAGAACCAGTTGATGGAATAACTACACGCCCTTTTATAAATTCAAAAAATCCACCAACACCTTCCGGGATAAAGCCCGGAGTTGTGTTTGTTTGCTGAAAATGTAAATGTGTATTGTAAAAGATGAGAGGAATTCTTCTTGTTACTACATGGTTCATTCTTACTTTTAATTCATCGTAAATTTCTTCGGCATAAGTTGCACCTATCTCTGCTATATCAAGCATTTCGTCATAATAATAAATATCAAAATGATCGGTCTTTAAGATTTTCCAGTCGAATTTTTCATACTGAACTTTGTTTCTGCCGAAGTAATAAAATTGGGAATAGACAAATGAATTGCACAAGAGGAATAAAAGAAGAAAATATTTTGAAAATCTTTCCACAGGAATATGAATAGTTCTAAGATTAATTTGTTTATTTAGTAGATGTTAAAGAGAAATCTTCTGATTATTTCAACTTTTCTTTTAACAAATCAATATTCTTTATTTCTGCCGGATCGAATCCTCTAAGAACACCTGTGTAATAAGTTATCCAATCACCTAAATAAATCAAATCCATTAATCTTACCTTAAAAGATTTTTCCCCACTCTCAAGGTTGATACTATCAACATTTCCTTCTGAAATAATCTCAGAGATAATATTAAAGCGTTTTTTGATTTGTGAATGATAATCCTTATCAAGAATATTTATTACTTTTGTTCTTAACTGGCTTTCATGAAAAGATTCCCAGCCAACTATTTCGTTATGGTTCATTTCAGGAAGAACGTTGTGGAAAGCATTTAATTTTGAATTCTCATTAAACTGGCATTTAAGCCTGTATCCTACAGAAGATGTATAACCTTCAACTGAATAAATTATTGGAATATATCCAAGCAATTGTTCAGCATAAGAAAGTGCAGGATTTTTTTCCTTTGAATACAACTTTGCTTTATCCTTATAGAGTTTTATTATTGAACTAACTAAAGAAGACTGAACTTCAACAATTTTAAGTTTGCTCATTACCTTAATCAAAGAAAAAAAACTTAAACCAAGTGCATATCTTGGATGAAAACCAGGCAAAACTTTAACAACAGGAACTTTATTCTTCTCAGCGATTTTTTCTACTTTGCCGCCTGTTGTTATGCAAACGATTTTACATTTAGTCTTTAATGCAGAATTAAAAACAGAAATAGTTTCTTCAGTATTTCCCGAGTATGATGAAACAATCAGCAGAGTATTTTTATTTATAAACTTTGGTGAGTTATAACTTCTGTTAACATAAAAAGGAATATCAAGTTCATCTTTAAAGAAGTTTGTAAAAAGATCTCCGCTTATTGCAGAACCTCCCAAACCTGTTATAACAACAGATTCAATTCCTTTCTTTTTAATTGAATTAAGATCAATCTTATTATTCCAGGCAAACTCAATCTGCTCATAAGTTTTTTTCAAAACTTCAAATTGGTTTGAAGGATCGTACTTCTCAATAAACTCTGAAATTTTCATTTACTTCTCCTAAAGGACGAAAGGTATATGGTATAAAGGTATAAGGTTATTTTATAAAATCTTTATTAATGAATGGATGAATGTATGGACTTGCTCTGAACATAATTTTCCATTTTCCATTTAACATCTTCCATTTAACATTTTCCATTTTCCATCTTATATAATTTGTCTTGTTCTTATAATTGAATGATCTTTGAAAAATTTCTCAATCTTATGTGTTATTTCAGTTTCGGTATAACAATCAACACATTCTTTTGCAAGCTTCCTTGTATAATTATAATTTAAAGATCGAATTATTCTTTTTGCATAAGGAATTGTTGAAGGAGACATGCTGAGAGATTTATAACCTAATCCAATTAAAAGAGGAATAGCAAGCGTATCGGCAGCCATCTCTCCGCAGAAGCTTACTTCTTTTCCCGACAAGTTTCCTTCAGTTACAATATGCTGTAAAGTTCTGATTACTGCAGGACTAAATTCCTGGTAAAGATTAGAAACCAGATCATTCCCTCTATCTACAGCCATAAGATATTGAATCAGATCATTTGTACCGACACTAAGAAAATCAACTTCGCGGGAAAATTCTTTTGTCATAACAGCAGCAGCAGGAACTTCAACCATAATTCCTATCTTAAGATGATTATCAAAATTGTGCTTCTCTTTTTTTAGTTCGATCTTGCACTCTTCAATTATTTCTTTTGCTTTTTTTATTTCGCCCATTGTAGAAATCATAGGAAGCATAAACTGGACATTTTTGTTATGGCTTGATCTTAATACAGCCCTTATCTGCGTTTTAAATAAAGTTAAATTTTCAAGAAGAAGCCGGATCCCTCTCAATCCAAGAAAAGGATTTGCTTCATAAAAATCGAGCAGCTTGAATTTATCACCGCCAATATCGAAAGCACGAATTGTAAGAACATTCGGATAAATCCTTGAAGAGAGATTAGAATAAATTCTAATCTGCTCATCTTCAGTCGGGAATTCACTCATTTCTTCCAGTATTTGCTCAGTTCTGTAAAGGCCGATTCCGTTTGCACCACTTGTAACAACAATATCAATCTCACCGGAAACATCAACGTTGGCATAAAGTTTTATTTCCCTGCCGTCAACAGTAATTGCCGGTTTATCTTTAAACTCATCAAGTCCTTTTTGAAGCTGCACTAAATGTTCAGATTTTTCAGCGAAGAATTTAATTTGTTCATCAGTCGGGTTAATTAACACATAACCATGAAAACCATCAACAATAATTGTATCATCTTCTTTTATGTGTTTTGTTATATCGTGGGTTCCAACAACAGCAGGAATATTTAACGAGCGTGATATTATAGCAGCATGTGAAGTTAATCCACCATGATCAGTAACAAATCCTTTAACATTACTTCTTGAAAGAAGAAGTGTATCTGCCGGTGTCAGCATATCGCTAACAACAATTGAATCATGAGTAATTTTTGACTGCCATCTTTTCTTCTGAAGATTCCTTATAATCCTATTCTTAATATCTTCAATATCGTGCGCACGTTCCTTAATATATGATTCGGTAGAATGCTTCATAATATCCTGATATTTGCTTATCTCATCATAAACAATAAACTCAGGGAGCTTTTTTTCTTTCTCAATTCTTTTTTCAATTGTCTCAAGCAATACCGGGTCATCAAGGATCATCATCTGGGCTTCAAAAATAGCAGCGCGGGTTTCACCCATTTTTTCACGAGCTATTGAAAAAACTTTTGTTAGCTCCTTTTTAGATTGCTTAATTGCCTCTTCAAGATTTTGCTTTGCTTCTTCAATATCAGTTATTTCGCCCTCAGTTACTTCAAGTTTTTCTTTGGTGAAGAGATAAACCTTTCCAATTACAATTCCAGGTGCAGCGGCAATACCCTGAATTTTATTTTTGGCATCTTTATATATTGATTTAAAATTCATGGTTCGTCAAAACCTCTGTTAAAGAAATCAATAATTTCATTGGCAGCCTCCTTTTCGTCCGTGCCATCAAAAGTTAATGTTATTTCAGATCCATTTTCTGCTGCGAGAGTCATTACACCGATGATGCTTTTACCGTTAATATTTAATCCATCTTTAAAAATATAAAAATCGCATTTATACTTTGATGCAAGCTTAACTATTGTTGCTGCCGGTCTTGTGTGCAAGCCTGCTTTATTTTTTATCCGGACTTTTGTTTCAATCATTTATTTCATTCTTTTAATAAGTGACTCTGCAAGCCAATGAAATATTTCTCTATCCTCTTCATGTTTAAGAACTATAAGCTGCTTTAATGCCCTGTTAGTATAAGATTTTATTTCCTTTTTTGCATCCCCTATTACATCAAGTTTTTCATATATTTTTTTGTATTCATTCACTTCGGAATGTTTTATTCCTTTGTGCTTAATAACATTTAAGAGTTTACCCTTCTCAAATCCCTTAGCTTTTGAAAGTGCATTGATAAAAAGAAAAGTCTTCTTGCCTTCAATTAAATCGCCGCCAACCTTCTTTCCAAATTCTTTTTCGTCTCCAGCTATATCAAGAAGATCATCCTGAACCTGGAAAGCCATCCCGATATTTTTTCCGAACGAAGATATAGCTTTTATTTCTCTTTGCGAACCGCCACCAAGCAAAGCACCAATTGTACAGCACATCTCCGACATTGCAGCAGTTTTTTTCATAATCATTAATTTATAATCATCAATTGATACTTTGTCTGTTGTCTCATAATCCTTATCCAAACTTTGTCCTTCACAAACTTCAATTAATCCTTTTGTAAAAGAAGAAACAACTTCTTTTGTTTTTCCATTACTATCTTTAAGAAGATATTCATAAGCAACCGAAAGTAAACCATCGCCGGCAAGAATAGCAGTATTCAAATCATACTTTTTATGAAGTGTTAATCTGCCACGTCTCTTTTCTGCATTATCCATAATATCATCATGCACAAGAGTAAAATTATGCAGAAGCTCAACCGCAACAGAAGCATTGTAAGCATCTGAAAAATTTCCTCCGGCAGCTTTAGCAGATAAAAGAACAAGCAGAGGTCTCAGTCTTTTACCTCCGCTCTGGAGAATATAATTTACCGGTGCGTAAAGTGAATCAGGTTTTCTGTTCTTATAAGCATTTGTTAAAATTCTTTCAACTTTTTTCTTTTCCCTTTCATAAAGAGAAGAAAAATTCTGCAAAACCATATTGCTCAATAAAGATTTTCCTTTTCTAACAGTTTATTTTTCCGGAACTCTTGTAAAGAACCTGAACCGGTCAGGTACATAATTTTTCGAACTGAATCAAACCAATCTTTGATTAATTTGGTAACTCCTTCAGCACCGTTCTTATTTAATTCCTGTAATATTATTCTTGCTGAAGCAACTATATCGGAGCCAAGTGCTAAAGCTTTTGCAGCTTCAATACCGGAGTTAATTCCTCCCGATCCTATTAAAGTAAATTTATATTTTTTCTTTAAGCGGTAAATTTCTTTTATGCAATATGAAGTTGGCAAACCCCAATCCCAGAATTCATTAATGATGCTGCCATTGTTTCTTAATATCTCAACCCCTGTCCAGGAAGTTCCGCCAGAACCGGCAACATCAATTCCTTCCACACCTGCGTCAAGAAGTTTTTCAGCAGCTTCTTTAGAAATACCTGAACCAACTTCTTTAGCAAAAACAGGAACATTAAGAGATTTAACTAACTTTTTAATATTCTTTATTAATCCTTTTTGAAGAATATCTCCTTCGGGCTGCATGAGTTCCTGCGCAGGATTAATATGAATTACCATTCCATCAGCTTCAATAAGATCTGCAAGATATTGCACACTCTCAAAACTTTTCATATCAGCAATTTGTGCAGAGCCAATGTTCCCAAGTATTGGAATATTGGGAGCATTTTGTCTTATAACTTTGTAAGTATGATGAAAAGATTTATTCTCAAGCGCCTGACGCTGGCTCCCAACTCCGAGAGCAATATTTAACTCATTTGCTGCAA
>CAYNUV010000127.1:0-7734 GCA_964400245.1 uncultured Ignavibacteriaceae bacterium | reverse complement strand
AGATTTTAAATCCCACCAACCTTCATAATCAAATTCATTTTCTTTTGTTGCAGGATCATCAAAAGAATTTATAATGAACCAATCTTTATACTTAGAGTTATTTCCATTTTTTATTATATCCTGGAAAGCCCAGAACTGAATCCCGGTATGATTAAAAACTCCATCAATAATTATTTTCATTCCTCTTGAATGAACTTCTTCAATCAATTTAAGGAATAATTTATCTGCTTCAGTCCAACCCCAGGTTGAAGGATCGTCAGGAATTTCATCAGCAATTAATTTTCTGTCACCTTCAGGATCAGGACCAAAGTTCACATCAATATGGTGATAAGTTGAGCCATCATACTTATGAAGTGAAACTGCTTCAAAAACAGGATTGAGATATATTGCACCAACTCCAAGTTCTTTGAGATAATCTAATTTATTAATTATTCCCTGGATGTCACCGCCGTATCTTCTTTCATAAAGATGAACTCTTACTTTATCACCAAGTTTTTTTTTCCATTCAGATGCTTCAAACCAATTGCTTGTCCATTCGGTAACTTTCCAGCCATCAGGAATTTTCTTTTCATTTATAAAAACTTTAAATGCTTCAGGATCATTTGATTGGTCACCATTTGCAAATCGTTCGGGAAAAATCTGGTACCAGATAATTCCTTTTGCCCAGTCAGGTAACTTGACTTGCGGGTATAAAAAATTATTTAAAAATAAAATTGATAAGAGAAATTTCAGAAGTAATTTCACAACAATAGTCCTTTCCGTATAATTGCTAATGCTTCTTTAACTGAATGTGGTTTAAAGCCTAGCTCGGTTTCAGCTTTAAGTGTAATTAGACCTGAATTAAGAGGCCTTTTGGCAGGTTGTTTTAATTCTTCTGTTGTAATTGGGTTGATAAGGTTTTTATTTAATCCGAAAAACTCCGCTATTTTCTCAGAGAATTCAAACCGTGATAAAAATTCTTTACCGCCAATGTTATATACTCCGGTTTTATTGAACTCAATAATTTTGTTTATACCCTGTACAAGATCATCAACAAAGGTTGGGTTATTAATTTGATCCATAACGATTCTTACTTCCTTACCATCCTTTAAAGATTTAATCAGCCATTGCACAAAATCAATTTTGCCATTTAAATAAGAACCATACAACACATTCGTTCTTAAAATTGTATGAATCACCCCGCTGATCTTCAGAGCATTTTCACCAGCAAGCTTTGTCCGTGCATAATAACCGAGAGGATTCGGTTTTTCCTCTTCGGAATAAGGCCCGTTTTTTCCATCAAAAATATAATCCGATGAAATGTGAATAATTTTTGTATCAAGAATTCTTGCAGCTTCTGAGAGATTTTCAACTCCTTTTACATTTACTTTCCATGCTTCTTCCCTTTCGGTTTCACTAATATCCACATTTGTATAAGCGCAGGCATTGATTATGTAATCGGGATAAAAACCGAGAACAACTTTTTTAACATTATCTCTTTTGGTTATATCACATTCCTGGTAGTCAATTCCATCTAGTAAAGATTCCCCGAGCGAGCATCCTAATAGCTGAACATTATTTTGCTTTGAATAGAACCCGCATAAACTTTGTCCAAGCATTCCATTTGAACCGACAACAAGAATCCTTTTTTTAATTATATCGTGCGAAAACATCATTCTTCAGATTTATAAATTCATTCATATCTCTGTATGAAGCAGTACAACCTGCGGCTATATTCGCCAGCTTCACGGCTTTGTCAATATTTTTATTTCTTTTGGAAATATAACTATAAAAAAATACCGCCCCAAAGACATCACCACATCCTACTTTATTTTTAATTTCTATATTAATTGCCGGTTCATTAATTGTTTTGATAATACCTTTTTCTTTATAGAATATTTTAGCTCCTTTGTCTTCAAGTGTTATAATTAAATATTTAATTCCGTAATCCAAAACTTCTTTTATTATTTCTTCTTCAGATTTTTTCTCACTTAAAGTGAATAGTTCCTTCTCATTTACCTGAATAAAATCCAGGTTTGCAGCCCATTCTTTAAAATCAGGAATTGTTCTGAAACGCCTTTTAAAATTTTCATCAAGCCCCCGGGAAAATGTATGGACATCGAAATAAATTAATCCGTTATAATTTTTGCGGATATTTTTTAATTGCTCCAGGGTTATATCAAAACCGGTAATCATATTAATTAAAATTCCATCATACTTATTCAAATTGCTAAAGTTAAATTCCAGGTTTTGGTTTATGTTTTCATATTTCTCATGTCTTTCAGTATGCATTTCAATCTTAAGCCATACTTTTGGAATACTCTCAATATAATCAAAAATCTTTTCATCTAACTTTTCAAACTCATCTTTGAATAAAAAATAATGCTCATTATCCATTGCAGTAATCAGAGAAATTTTATCCTTGTTCTCTTTGAAATTATTTAAAGCTATAACTGAATAAAAAATTCCTCCGGGTTTAACCGTTTTTCCTTCATTAAAATCGATGTGATCAACTACTGAATTCCCTATAACTAATAGATTCATTTGTTTGCACTAAACTGAAATTTGGAATAGTATAAATTTACAATAATAATTATCTTTCCATTGTATGATATTGAATTATAGATTTTTTAAGATTAAAAGGATTTGGGTACAATTTACCGTAATTTTCCTTCTCCTTATTCTTCATGAAAGCTGTTCACCTTCTTACAACCAGATTTCACCTGAAAATTTAATAAGTGTTTACAGTATTAAAGCAAATCTTGAATTCCTTGCATCCGATGAGCTTGAAGGAAGAGAAGCAACAACAAGGGGTGAAAAGCTTGCTGCATTGTTCATCTCTTCTGAGTTAAAAAAATATGGTGTGAAGCCTTTTTATAATGATTATCTGCAGGGTTATGATCTAAATGTAACTTCAGTTGATCCCGAATCAAAAGCCTGGATTACTGACAGTGCAGGAAACAAAAAATTACTTAACTATTGTGAAGATTTTTTTTTAAACCGCAGATCAAGTGTTACTACGAATGGCAAATATAATATTGTCTTTGTAGGATACGGAATTACAGCCCCTGAATTCAATTATGATAATTATGCAAACCTGGATGTTGCCGGTAAAATTGTTGTTCTCTATAATAGCGAACCTTATAGTGTAGACACATCTTATTTTAACGGAGAGAAAATTTCAAAGTATGCCTCTTCCAATTATAAAATTTCCCGAGCTAAAGAACTTGGCGCTGCCGGAATAATATCTTTTGAGAAGTTTTATTTGAAAAACTGGAATTTGTTCAAACAATATTTCAAAGGTAGTTTAATGCTTCCATCAAAGGAAGTTTCAAAAGAAAAACTTCTCGAATTAATTTTTAATGAAATTTCAATTTCTGCTATATTAGATAGTGAGAAATTTTCCTTTGAAGAAATTCAAAGCTTAATCGATAATAATAAGCCTCTTCCAGTATTTAATCTAGAAAAGGAAGTAGAGATTGATCTCAATGTTACTGAAAGTGTAAAAAAATCTTATAACGTTGTTGGAATTATTGAAGGAAATGATTCATTAAAGAAAAATGAATTTGTTGCGATTGGTGCTCATCTTGATCACCTCGGGATAATTGAAGGAGAAGTATATAACGGTGCCGATGATGATGGTTCCGGGATTGTTGCAACTCTTGAAGTTGCTAAAGCTTTTGCTGAAAAAAGAATAAATAACAGATCAGTTCTGATTGTTTTTCATGGTGGTGAAGAAAAAGGATTACTTGGCTCAGAATATTT
Organism: uncultured Ignavibacteriaceae bacterium; assembly: GCA_964400245.1. Classification (GTDB taxonomy): domain Bacteria; phylum Bacteroidota; class Ignavibacteria; order Ignavibacteriales; family Ignavibacteriaceae; genus RBG-16-34-14. The sequence goes on along the minus strand of CAYNUV010000127.1, from coordinate 3,990 downwards.
CACAGATAATTTTGATAATATTAATAACATCATTGCCCACGTAAATTTGGATATGGTCGGAAGAGAGAGTATTGATACTATTTATTCTGTAGGTTCCGGAAAGCTAAGTTCTGAATTCAAAAATTTAGTAGAAGAAATAAATTTGCAGACAGTTAATTTTGTCTTTAATTATAAATTTGACGATCCGAATGACCCGGAACAAATTTACTATAGAAGCGATCATTATAACTATGCAAAACACGGCATCCCGATAGTATTCTTTTATGATTACATGAAAGAAGATTATCATAAACATTCTGATGAAACAGATAAAATTGATTTTGAAAAAATCAGGAAGACTGCAATCCTTGTTTATAATATTGTATTGAGAACTTCAAATGTTGATCAGAGGTTTAGAATTGATAACAAAGAGATTTTAACAAACTGAGAGCGCATAATATTTGTAAAAAAAATGCTGTCAAAATAATATCACTTTAAATATTTAAAATATATGAAAATCGGAATTACCTGTTACCCTACTTATGGCGGAAGCGGAGTTATTGCTACAGAACTTGGCAAAGCTCTTGCTTTAAAAGGACATGAAATACATTTTATAAGTTATGCCCTCCCCTTCAGGCTGGCAAACTTTGTTGAGAATGTTGTATTTCACGAAGTGGAAATGAGCAGCTACCCGTTGTTCGAATTCCCGCTTTATACGCTTGCTCTTGCCAGCAAAATGGTTGAGGTTGCTGAATATGAAAAGCTTGATCTTTTTCATGTGCACTATGCAATTCCACATGCAAGCAGCGCTTTCCTTGCAAAGGAAATGTTGAAAGACAAAATTGATATTAAGATAATAACGACTCTCCACGGAACTGATATTACTCTTGTAGGGCTTGAACCATCATTCCTGCCTTTAGTAAAATTCAGCATTGAAAAAAGTGATGGCGTTACTGCCGTATCAAGATTCCTCAAAGAAAAAACATTAACCAACTATGATATTGAAAAGGACATAAGAGTAATTCCAAATTTTGTTGATACAGAATTATTCAAACCAAATTCTGATTGTACTTTCAGAAAGAATATTGCAGCCCAGGGTGAAAAAATACTTGTTCATACTTCTAATTTCCGGCCAGTAAAACGTGTAACCGATACAATAAAAATTTTTAACATTGTGCAGAAAGAAGTTCCTTCAAAATTAATTCTTGTTGGCGACGGTCCTGACAGATCTGAATGTGAAAGGCTTGTAAGACAATTAAAGCTCACTGATAAAGTTAAGTTCCTTGGCAAGCAGGATGGACTTGTGGAAATCCTGACTGCATCAGATGTTTTTCTTATTCCTTCACAATCAGAAAGCTTTGGCCTTTCAGCTCTTGAAGCAATGTCTTGCGGAATTCCTGTTGTCAGTTCAAGTGTAGGAGGCTTACCTGAATTAGTCGGGCATAATGAATGTGGTTTTATTGCGGAGATTGGAGACGTTGACAGGATGGCTAAATATGTTATTGATCTTCTTACAAATGAAAGGAAATATAAAATCTTTTCAACAAATGCCAGGGAAAGAGCCGTAAAAAAATTTGATACTGATAAAGTTGTTCCTCTTTACGAAGAGTATTATAAAGAAATCTTAAATTCATAACTATGATTGTTTATTGTGCAATCCCCTTTCGGGGAGATAAAACTTACGAAAGTTACTTTAATGTAATTATTGAACATATCAATTCACTTGGACATACTGCGCTATGTGAACAAAGTGCCGGCTTTAAGCCTGCTGCACCGTTAAGGGATTTAGAAATCTTCATACGTGATATGAAATGGATTGATAAAAGCAAAGTTATTATTGCAGAAGTTTCAGGTTCAAGCACAGGTGTTGGATTTGAGATAGCTTATGCACTTTATAAAAAGAAAATCCCGGTTCTTGCACTCGCCAATAAAGCATCAGAAAATGTATCCGCTATGATTAACGGATGTAATTCAAATCTGATTACTCTTAAAAGATATGAGGATAATGATGATCTGAAGAAATCCATTTCAACCTTCCTTAAGAAAGTTGATGGAGTCTCCTGAGAACTTATGAATGAAAAAGAGTTTATAAATTCGTGGACATCAAATCTTGCTTCCGATGGTATTAAAAACTTCCCAACTGATTTCATTTCTTTTAAGAACTATAAAGAATTAAAACTCCCTGGAAAAACACTGCTTATCGGTAAAGAATTTTTTGGCAAACATGAAATAATAACAACAAGCGGTAAATCCATCTTTCATTCCGATAATTATCTTCAGGCAAAATTCATACTTTATGCAAACAGGAATACTCCTGAGATGATTCATATTCCCTCTGAAGAAACAGAGTTAAAAAACTCTATACAATTGTATGAAGCATATCTCGATTCTCTTATAAAGCATATTGAAAACGGTTATAAAAAAAATTTGCCGGAAGAAAAAAAATCCAAATCAGTAGTAAATGAAATTTTCAGGCAACTTAATCTTGTAAGAGTTTAAGAAAGAATGACTGACCCCGGCGAAAAAATAAAAACTTACGTTGGTTTGTTATTCGGTGAAAAAAATCTTGCAGACTTTATCTCTTTTATAAATTCCGAACCTCATCAATATCTTAGAGTCAACTCTCTAAAAACTACTCCGGAATTAATCAGCAAAAAACTTTTTGAAAGATATATGATAGAAACCGAAGCAATTGCCGGAATGCCTTTTGCGCTTAGAGTAATTAAAGGAAATGATATAGCCGGAAAAACTTTAGAACATATTCTCGGTTACTATTATATTCAGGGTTTATCATCAATGATTCCCGCGATGATATTAGCTCCGGGTGAAAATGATTTTGTGCTTGATTTATGTGCAGCACCAGGTTCAAAAACAACGCAGCTTGCTGAGATGATGAACAATAAGGGAACTCTTGTTGCAAATGAAATCCAGTTAAGCAGACTTAAAGCACTTGTGCATAACATTGAAAGAATGAACATTATTAATGCGGGAGTAATTCATCTAAAGGGAGAATTGTTAAGCAAAACTTATGAAAACTATTTTGATAAAATATTAGTTGATGCACCATGCAGCGGTTTGGGAATAATTCAGAAGAAAGGTGAAGTAATTGGCTGGTGGGATGAAAAAAAAGTGCAGGTTCTTGCCGATCTTCAGTTAAGGCTTCTTATTTCCGCAATTAAAATGTTGAAGGTTGACGGCGAAGCAGTTTATTCTACCTGTACATTAACAGCTGAAGAGAATGAATTAATAATTAATAAAGTTCTTGAAAAATATCCTGTGGAATTAATTGATATTGAACTGCCTATAAAAAACCACGCAGGTTTAACATCATTAAAAGAAGAATCACTTAATCCTCATTTATACAAAGGGAAAAGAATTCTTCCTTGGGAAGCAGGAACAGATGGATTTTTTATTGCAAAGCTGAGAAAGACAGGAGAAACAAAAAGTCCGGAAAAATATTCATATACCAGGAAAGATTTGAAACTTCTTAATTATAATCATAAAGATATTTATAAAAAGTTGAAATATCTTGCTGACTATTTTGAAATTGATATTGAAATATTCCAGCGTTACAAATTCATAATTAAAAGTAACGATATTTATTTTGTTCACGGTGATTGGAATGATAATAACCCGCGAATGTTTGAAAGGATAGGATTAAAATTCGGAACTATTGATAAGTATGAAGAAATAGTTCTCAACACACAAACTGCCCAATTGCTTGGAGATGAAATAAAAAAAAATGTAGTCGAACTTCAATCAAATGCGGAATTAAAAACTTATATGAAAGGCGGCATAATTAAAACAGATCGTTTCAAAGAAGGGCAATGTGTTGTGAAATATGATGAGTATATTTTAGGAACAGCAGTTATAACCAAAGCAGGAATTAAAAGCCGGTTTCCAAGATCTAAAAGAATGCAGGAAATTTATCTTGAATAATTTTGTTTCCAGACAAGCCGTCATTTTTACTTTTGGGGATTGAAATTTATTTGGAAATTGTAAATAGTTATT
>CAYNUV010000126.1:0-7748 GCA_964400245.1 uncultured Ignavibacteriaceae bacterium | reverse complement strand
AAGGACATTTAATCGAATTTGAAATTATATCTCCAATGGAAAAACAAAATATTTTTGTTAATGAGAAAAACCTGTATGATGGTATTTCAGAAATAAAAAATGATAACTTATATGAAATAAATGTTCAACATATTGGACAAATGGCAAAAAATCATTATTCAATCATATTTAAATAACTAATCTAACAGGTAAAATATGGCAGTTGTCGAATTAAAAAACGTATCAAAAATTTATAGCGATAAATTAAAATCTGTAAATGATGTCAGTTTAACTATTAATGATAAGGAGTTTGTTGTACTGGTAGGGCCCTCCGGTTGCGGTAAATCTACAACACTTAGAATGATAGCAGGATTAGAAGAAATAAGTGAAGGTCAGATTTATATTGATGGTAAACTTATCAATGATATTTCTCCAAAGGAGAGAGATATTGCAATGGTATTTCAAAATTATGCTTTATATCCCCATATGTCTGTTTATGATAATATGGCGTTTGGATTGAAATTAAGAAAATTCAGCAAGGAAGAAATTAAGCAAAGGGTTTCTGAAGCAGCAAAAGTATTGGGACTTGAAGAGTATCTAAACAGAAAACCGAAAGCCCTTTCTGGTGGACAAAGACAAAGAGTTGCGGTTGGTAGAGCCATCGTGCGAAAACCTAAAGTATTTTTATTTGATGAACCATTGAGTAACCTTGATGCAAAGCTAAGAGTTCAGATGAGAACGGAAATATCTAAACTTCACAAGAGACTGGATGCAACAATGATTTATGTTACTCACGACCAAACAGAAGCGATGACAATGGGTGACAGAATTGTAATAATGAAAGATGGAATTGTAAATCAGGTTGATACACCATTGAACTTGTATAATAAACCAGTGAACCGTTTTGTAGCAGGATTTATAGGAAGTCCCTCAATGAATTTTATTGATGGGAAAATATCAAATAAAAGTAATATGAGTTTTAAAAGTCAAAAAGGTGATATTTGTTTTATTTTATCCTCACCACAATCAGAACTACTAAAGAATTATCTGGATAAAGAAATTACAATTGGAATTCGTCCTGAAAATATTTTAATAGAAAACGCTGATAAAAATTCTATCTCAATTGAAATTACTCTGGATGTAATTGAACCGATGGGTAATGAAACATTTATCTATTTTGAATTAGATGGGATCCAATTTATATCAAGAGTAAGGGTACAAGAAAATTTAATTCGAAGTGCCAAAATAAGAATTTACCTTGATGGAAATAAAATTTACTTTTTCGATAGAGAAACCGGAAAAAACATAACCCCCGCTCAATAGCTATTTTATTAAATAAAATTCATCTTGACAAAGAAAAAATAAAAAAGTAGTTTCAATCGTATAATACTCTTGAGTAAAGATAGTTGTTTTGTGTATGTATAATTTTATTAAACATAAAAAGTATTGTTCCGGAGTAATCCTTTCGGCTTATCTTTTCTTTTTTATATTAAATATTTTTCATTATCATCATGTAAATCTCTTTTCTGATTTTCGAATAGAAAATGGGAAAGAAACTTCAACTAATAATCTTGATCTAAATTTCTTAACATCAAATGCAACCTGTCAGTTCCAGAATACTTTTTCCTCAATTCATACAATAGATAATTTTAACAATCTTATTTTTTCATATGATGAAACTACACAGAAACTATATCTTGATAACAATCTCTTTACATTCAACCTAAGAAATTTTCCAAAAAACAATCCCCTCAGAGCACCCCCATCAGGTAAATAATCATTTTTCAAAAAGTAGCAGTTTGCTGCTATATTCTCCATTAATATTTAACTAAATAAAAATAGGAGTACCGGATGAAATTCATTCGAAAGATTTTAATTTTATTATTAATAACGTTTGCAGAAACATTATTTGCGCAATCAAATGTCAATCCAAATATCAGCACAATAGGCGCGTTTAATATTCATACGAATTTTATAAAGGGATCTGATGAACATGGAAAACTGAATTTCGAAAATCCTGAACTTGAATTATTTATAGATGGATACTTGAATCCTTATTCCCGTGCAACTGTTGATATTGCATACGAGGAAGGGGAATTTGCTTTAGAAGAAATTTATGCTGAAATCCTTCGGGGATTACCATTAGACCTACAGATTAAAGCAGGCAAGTATTTGGTAGGATTTGGAAAATTAAATACTGTCCATCCTCATGCATGGCCATTTTTTGATAGACCTTTGGCCCACCAGGTTTATCTTGGAGAAGAAGGATTTAATGATATTGGGTTTGATGTAAGTATTATTCTCCCTATCGAAGCAATATATACTTCATTTGATATAGGAATATTTAAAGGGGATGCAATTGGAAAAACCGAAGCTCAAGATCCTGAAGATGAAGAAAGCATTTTGGAATTAAGGGGTATTAACCCGGTAATTGTTGGAAGACTATCTATGTTTTGTGATCTTGATGATTATAGTAATCTTGCATTGGGAATAAATGGGGCATACGGTCTCCATGCAAAATCAGAAATTAATTTGAATGGTGATTCGACTATGCTGTCGGCAATCGAGAATCAATATTTCTTATATGGAGGTTTTGATTTTAAATACAAATATAAACCTGATAGTTATACTTCATTTACAGTCATGGGAGAAGGTATAATAAATAACCGTGATGTAACAAGAGACAATGGCTTTGGAGTAAATATTGTGAAGCAAGCTGCCGAACAAATAACAACATTCGGTGGATTTATTTACTGTGATTACCAATTTCTTAAACAGTTTAGCATTGGTGCAAAGTATGATTTTACTTATGGCATAATTGGAGATGATCCCGGACCAAAGACTCTAAGTAATGATGATAAAAATACAACAAGCGGAATTTCCGGTTGGATTGGTTATTATCCGGTTGAAGAAACATTGGCACTACGATTCGGTGTTCAACACATGCTTTTTAATTATGATGATGGAACCAGCAGGGATGATGAAACCACAATTAATTTGCAAATGTTATTTTCGCTCGGTCCACATAAAGCTCATCAATTTTAATTAATTCAAATGAGGATTTTATAATGAAAAAAATAACTTTATTAATATTAATACTTTTATTTCAGATAACAGTTTTTTCTGAAGTTAAAGTTGTAACAACAACTACAATAATTTATGATCTTGTAAAACAGGTTGGTGGTGACAAAGTATCAGTTGATTTTCTTTGCAGGGGAGATCAGGATCCTCACTTCCTGGAAATCCTTCCGAGTTATATGCTTAAAATAAGAAAAGCTGATATAATGTTTGAGATCGGGCTAGGTCTTGAACTTTGGGCACCTCAGCTTATTGATGGATCAAGGAATTCAAATTTAATTCTTGTTGATCTTTCCAAAGAAATTGTTAAAAAAGAAGTTCCAACCGGTAAAATAGATGCCAGCCAGGGAGATATTCACCCACATGGTAATCCTCACTACTGGCTCGATCCTGATAATGCAAAAGTTATGGTAAAGCAAATTCTTGAATCTCTCAGTGAACAAGATCCGGATAATGCGGACTACTTTAAATCAAATTATAAAAAATTTGTAAAAAATTTTGAAGAAAAAATAAAACAGTGGGAAGGTAAGATGAGCAAAGTTAAAGGGAAACCAATTGTGTTTTTTCATGCAAGCTGGGTCTACTTTGCTGAACATTTTGGGGTAAAGATTGCCGGGTATGTTGAACCGAAACCTGGAATTTCTCCAACTCCTTCTCACAATGCAGAAGTAATTAAGCTTATAAAAAAGAATAACATTAAATTTATTGTAATGGAAAATTTTTATAGTGATAATGCACCAAATCAGATTTCTTCAGCAACCGGTGTTAAGGTTCTTAAAATGCCGGTTGCTGTTTTCGGAATTGATGGAGTAAACAACTATATAGAAATGATGGATTACATAGTAAATAAGTTTTTGGAATACAATTAAATGAAAGATAATTATCTGATTACGCTATCGGGGCTTTCAATTGGATATAAAAATAAAATCATTCATTCGAATATTAATCTTAAAATTACCAATAATGATTTTATTGGATTAGTTGGACCAAATGGTTCCGGCAAAACAACTTTTCTCAGGACTTTACTCGGCACTTTAAAACCTCTTTCAGGAAATATCGATAAAGACGGGGTAAGATTTGGTTATGTCCCTCAGCGTGATACTGTTCAACCACTTCTTCCATATTCCGTTTACGATGTTGTTATGATGGGAAGATATTCTTTAAAGACCTTATTTGGAAAAATAGAAAAAGATGATATAACAATTGTTGAGGAAAGTCTTGAAAAAGTTGGAATCTCTTCTCTAAGAAACATGAATTATAATAGTTTATCCGGCGGACAAAGACAGAGAACATTAATTGCACGAGCGCTTGCTATAAATCCGAATGTGTTGATTCTTGATGAACCAACAAATGGAATGGACACTCCTTCTCATTATTCTCTTTTAAACTTGATTGAAGACTTACATGATAAAAGCAAACTTACCGTTTTACTCGTCAGTCATCTTTTAAGCGATGTAGCGAATCTTGTAAAGAAAATAATTCTTTTCGAAAAAGATAATTTCCAATATGGTAATATTGATGATATTCTTTCTGAAGAGAACTTGAGTAAAACTTATTCTACCGGGATTAAAATCAGTAAGATTGGTTCGGAATTCTTAATAACATCAAAACATTCCCATGTAGCCAATGGAAACAATTAATGTTATTATAGATTTATTTCCTTATGCACTTTTAGGAAGCATTTTAGCTGGTATTATTTGCAGTTTTCTCGGCGTATTTGTTTTATCACAGCGGGCTGTATTTTTGGGTGCTGCATTAACACAGGTTTCAATAGCCGGTGTTGCTTTTTCTTTTTTACATCTGATTAATTTAGAAGTACTAATCGGCTCTCTTTTCTCTGTAGAAATAATCGAGAACTCTTTCCTTCATCACTTTGAACATACTTTTTTTTCATTGTTTTTTTCTATGATTTCCATACTGATATTTTCCCAGAGTTACCGACAAAAATTAATTACACAGGATGGCTTACTTGGGATAATATTTGTTGTTGCTATAGCTATTAGAATTATGTTTATACAAAAAAGTCCTATAGCTGAGATTTCAGAAATTGAAGCAATTCTAAAAGGGGATATTCTTTTCATCGGTGCTAACGAATTTTATACGATGTCTGTAATACTTATTATAATATTTTTGATTTTTGGAATATTTAGCAAGCAATTAAAATTTGTTACGTTCGATGCTGAGACTGCATCAGCACATGGAATTAATTCCAGATTTTGGCTTTTGTTTTTTTATTTAACTGTAGGAGTTGGAATTTCACTTACAACAAGGTTTGTAGGTGATGTATTTACTTTTGCATATCTCATTATTCCATCTTCTATTGGAATTATACTCGCAAAAAAGGTCTCACATGTTTTTATTATTTCTGTTATAATCGGTGCTGTAATTCCTCCTGTTTCAATATTGCTTGCTTTCATTTTTGATTTTTCCAGTGGGCCAACTGCAGTTGTAGTAGTATTTTTAGTATTTATTGTTGTTTATAGTATAAAAAAACTCATATAACTTCTGAATTCTAAGTATAACAATTTAAAGTAGAATTAGAAGTTTATAAAGTAGTAGAAAATATTACAAAACCTGTCCAATAATTTTTTACAAAACTGGTAAAGAAGTACCCAACAAAAACCTACCTTAATCCCAAGACAAAAATGAACAGACGGAGAATACTAACTTCTTAATTGCTGCCTTAAATACCATTTTAGTATAACATATGTAACATAGCTCTCAAAATATTCCGATTATTTAATCTATTATTACTTATTTCTATAGTGTAATTTAAGGATTGAGTGTTTAATGATAGGAAAACCAAGTATTCTTATTTTCTCACCTGATTTTGAGTTCATCGAGAATGTCTCTAATTCTCTTTCAAATTATTCATATAGAATTATCAAATCTTCTTCCGAGGAAGAATGTTCTGAATCATATAAAAAAAACAAGCCTGAAATAATAATTGTCGATTCCGATTTCGAGCTATGTAAAAAAATCAAAACTGAAAATGATTCAGATTCTATTTACTTTCTTATTGGAAGGAATAATTTATCCTCTTGTGATATTGAAAAATCCAATGCCAATTACTACATCGAATATCCTTTCACAGATGAAGTATTGCACAATAATATAATTTTAATGTTGAATGAGGTTAAGCTAAAAAAGCACTTAAAGCAAATAACAGAATCAATTAAAGAAAGTGAAATGAAGTATAAGAGATTATTTCAATTATCACCTAATGGAATGGGATATCATGTTGACAGTAAAATAGGATTCTTAAATGAAGCAGGTTTAAGGATACTCGAAGGTGATTCTCTTGATGATGTTGTTGGAAAATATTTTATGGATTTCATTCATCCATATGACAAGGAATTTGTCTTTAACAAAACTAAAAATGCGCCCGATGCGAAACCTATTGATTATGAATGCCGGGTTATAACTCTAAAAAATAATACAATATATGTCGATGTTGTTTCAACACAATTCATTTTAGGCGGAGTTAATGCAAGACAATTTATCTTCAGAGATATTACAGAAAAAAAGACGAATGAATTAAAACTAATGGAAAACAAAACCCGTCTTGAGTTTGTTCAAAGAATAGCTAAGCTTGGATACTGGGAACTTGATGTCAGGAGCGATAATTTTATTTGGTCTAAAGATATATTCAATATGTTTGGATTATCCGAATCCGAATACCATCCTTCATTTAAAAATTTATTAAACATCATTCATCCTGATGATAGAAAAATATTCCAGAAAGCATTTTATGAATCATTATCAGGTGTAGTTCCTCTTGATATCGAACATCGGGTTATTGAAAAAGATAAAATTATATATGTTATTCAGAAAGGTGCTGCATCTTTTGATGAAAAGGGAAATATTGTAAAGCTCATTGGTTCTGTTCAGGATATCACTGAAAGAAAGAAGATGGAAAATGCTTTAAGAGAAAGCCAGAGCAGGTTTGCCAACATTATTAATTCTGCAAGGGATGCTGTTATCTCAATAGATATAAATCAAAAAATACTTCTGTTTAATTCATCTGCCGAAAAAATGTTTCAATGCAGGTCTGAAGATGCAATTGGCGAATCCATTGATAAGTTTATTCCCAACAGGTTCAGGGAGATGCACAGAATCTATGTTGAGAATTTTGCGAAAACCGGAATGACCATTCGTTCAATAGGATATATAAATCCTATTTGCTTTTTAAGATGTAATGGAGAAGAGTTTCCAATTGAAGCCTCAATTTCCCAGGTTGAAACTCCTGGGCAAAAATTGTTTACTGTATTTATTAGAGATATTACAGAAAGAAAAAAGGACCATGATGATTTAATTAATTCAAGAGAACAATTAAGATTACTTGCAGCTCATCTTCAGAACATACGTGAAGAAGAAAGAACAGCAATTTCACGCGAAATACATGATGAACTGGGACAGGTTCTTACATCATTAAAAATGAACCTGGTTTTTATTAATAAAAAATTAGCCGGGGATGTATTAAAAATAAGTATTCCGGATCTCCGGAATGAAATAAATTCAATGACACTTGTTATTGATGAAAGTGTAAAGCGAATTCGCAAGATTATAACTGAGCTCAGGCCTGAAGTTCTTGATCATCTGGGATTGATTTCCGCTTTGGAATGGCAGGTGAGTGAATTTAAAATTAAAAGCGGGATTGATTGTAAACTTATAAATACCATGGGTGATTT
>CAYNUV010000125.1:0-7797 GCA_964400245.1 uncultured Ignavibacteriaceae bacterium | reverse complement strand
TATTTATTACCGTGGAACCGGCACTATTAAATTATCCGATGTTATTAGAGCATTCTATTACAGGGGATTGTATGGGGCCTATTTCGATGATCAACTACGTGCTCAAATTATAGAAACTACAGATATTCATGCAAATGAAAGACACCATGAATCAGAGTCTTCAGTGTTCTTCAGAGAAATACTGAAGCTCCCAAGAAATATTGGCAATACATTAACAGTCATGAATGAACTGGGAGTGCTTGCTGCTTTTATGCCGGAGTTCCGTGATCTTGTTGGTTTTCTTCAGCACGGCGTTTACCATTGCTACACTGCAGATGAACATACGCTTGTTACAATTCAGAATGTTGAGAAACTTGAGAAAGATACAACTGCATTAGGAAAAATTTATAATAGTCTAAAGGATAGGCAAATCCTCTACCTTGCTCTTCTTTTTCATGATATAGCAAAGCCAATTAATATTCCCGGCCATGAAATAATTGGTTCTGAAATGGCTTCATCAGTTATGCACAGACTTGGATACAGTGAGGAAGAAATAGACCAGGTTACATTTCTGGTAAGAAATCATCTTAAGATGGAACAGGTTGCATTCAGAAGAAACCTGAGTGACCCGGATACGCTTAATAGTTTTACTTCTAATTTTAATTCTGTAAGGGATCTTGATTATCTTTATCTTATAACTTATGCAGATCTGTCTGCAGTTAATCCCGCAGTATGGACATCCTGGAAAAGCGAGCTTCTTTCAGAATTGTACCTTAAAACAAAAGCAATGCTTGAAAAACAAATAACTGGTGAAGAACTTTTAGTTAGCAGCACTTATGTTTTACCAAAAGAAATTTCAAAGCATTCTGAGTTTATTTCTGATGAACATGTACAGGAACATATGGATTCAATTAATGATATTGCTTATGTACATCATTTTTCTGAAGCAGAAATTGCAAAGCATATAGAGGAAATTCAAAAGGGAATAAAGATATCAACATTATTTAATGAACTCCCTAATTTTACAAACATAACCGTAATTACTAAAGATTTCCCTTCCCTTCTTTCAAGACTTTGCGGTGTTCTTTCCATAAATGATGCAAACATTCATGATGCAAAAATCTTTACAAGAAAAGACAGCATCATAATTGATACTTTTAATGTTACAGATTTCAGGACACATAAAAAGATTGAACCTGAGAGATATCAGAAAATCATGGATGATTTTTTTGCTGTTACATCTGGTCTGCTTGAGTTAAGCCAGGAATTTGCAAAGATGAAAAACAGGTGGTGGAGAATTGAGAACAAGTTCTTCAAGAGATCCGGCAAAGTTAAAATAACTTTTGAGAATCACGAGAAGTACACAATAATTGATGTGTTCTCTCCCGACAGACTGGGATTTCTTTACCAGGTTACAAGAAAAATGAATGATCTTGGATTGAATATCTACTTTGCTAAAATATCAACCAAAGGAGATGATATTGTGGATTCATTTTATGTGCTTGACAGATCCGGGAAAAAAATCTCAACTAATGATTATGAGCTTATTGTAACTGAACTTACCAATACCATTAACCAGATTTTATAGGATTAAAATTGAACCTGGATAAAAATAAACCGATTGGTGTTTTTGATTCGGGAATTGGCGGATTAACTGTTGTAAAAAGATTTTTATCTTCACTCCCTAATGAAAACATTATTTACTTTGGCGATACTGCAAGAGTGCCTTACGGTTCAAAATCAAATTCAACAGTGATTGAATATTCAATCCAGGATGCAAAATTCCTGATGAGTAAAAATGTAAAAGCAATTGTTGTTGCGTGCAATACTGCTTCATCAGTTGCAATTGAAGAATTAAGAAAAACATTTGATGTACCGGTAATAGGAATGATCGGAGCCGGTTCAAAATCTGCAATACATTTTACAAAAAATAAAAGAGTTGGTGTGATTGGAACACGGGCTACTATCAGCAACAATGCTTATTCTAAAAGAATAAAATTTCTTGATCCTTCAATTGAAGTTTTTGAAAAAGCCTGCCCATTGTTTGTTCCTCTTGCAGAAGAAGGCTGGATAAACCACGATGCCACATATAAAATAGCACAAGAATACTTGAAAGAGCTTAGAGAAAAAGAGATTGATACACTTGTTCTTGGTTGTACACATTATCCGATTTTATCTGAAGTGATTCAAAAAGTAATTGGTGTTAATGTAAAATTAATTGATTCGGGAATAGCATCTGCTGAAGTTGTTAAAGTAGAACTGGTGAAGAATGATCTGCTTACAGAGAATAAGTCTAATGGACAATCTGAATTTTATGTAAGCGATATTCCAACAAAGTTTAAAGAAATAGCAGAATTATTTTTAGGAAAGCCGGTAAATGATATTCATAAAGTAGAGCTGGAAACACTTACTGTTTAACTATCCCCTTATCTTATCAAGAAGATCATTCAGCAAATCTAATTCTTCACTTTTAAGATTTTTCAATAAGTCTTCCGCTTCTTTTTCTTTTCCATCAATTTTTTTAAGAAGATCCAGACCTTGCTTTGTAATTAGTACATCTACATTTCTTCTGTCATGATCACAAAGCTTTCTATCAATAAAACCTTTTGCTCTTAATTTTTCTACAAGCCGTGAAGCATCGGACATTTTATCGAGCATTCTTTCCTTAAGAAGTTTTATAGTAGCCGGCTTCGGATGTTGACCGCGAAGTATTCTTAAAATATTAAACTGCTGAACTGTTATTCCGAAAGGTTTAAGGAAATTAAATTGTTTTTCATACAACCAGTTGAAGGTGTATATAATGTTTACTATTCCCTTGTGATTTTTATTTTTAAATTTCGGCTGGGAAATTTCCTCTTCGATTTTCATACAATCCCTGTTAGTTTTCAATCAAAAATTACAAAAATCTTTTAACATAAAATCAAAATAATTAAGCAGGATTGGAATAAACCAATCCTGTCGGGTAATACTGTTACACCGATTCTTTTGCAAGCTGTACATTACAAATAATTTCCACTTCCGAACCAACTACGGCCCCGCCTGTTTCTATAAGTGCATTCCATTTCAAATTATAATCGAACCGGTTAACAGTTCCGGTAATTTTAAAACCGATTTTAGTATTCTTTGCATTATCAACAGCACTGCCTCCATATACAACATCAAGCTCAACTTGTTTTGTAACATCACGGATTGTAAGATCACCCACCAGCTTATATTTCTTATCCCCGACTTTCATCATAGACTTACTTTTAAATTTTAGCTGGGGATATTTTTTGGCATTGAAGAAATCATCTGATCTTAAATGATTATCTCTTTTTTCACTATCTGTATCAATGCTTTTTGTTTCTATGGTAAATTCGATTTCAGCATCTGAAAAATCTTCACCTTTAGTTTTTACTGTTCCGTCAAATGCTCTGAAGTTACCTGTTACCTCTGAAATAATCAGGTAAGTTACATTAAACTCTACCTGTGAATGGGCTTTATCAAATTTCCAGGCTGTAGTCTGTGAAAATGAAGCAACTGAAAAAAATACGATTGCTAAAAATGTTCTAAACATTTGTCATTCCTTTCTTTGTTAAATAAAATACAAAGTAAATATATGGAATAACATTTAATGTTGTAACATCTAATATTTTAAATCACACATCCGTCAAATTCTACGTTTTTAACCGTAAATTATTAGAATTGTTGGCCGTTCTCCATCTATATATATGATGTAATTTCCTGTTCGAAAAAACGGAAAAGATATTTTTTATAGAATGAAGAGTAATCAGGAAAATTAACTTTCGAACATTTTTTTTAATTGCTTATTGTCTTTTGTTACCCCTAACGCCAGCATGAATTTTATTTTTGCCTTTTGCCCGTTTAGAAAATCCGTGAAGATTACCCCGATTTCATTCAGCCATTTTCCTGCACCGGGATAGCTGTATATATAATCAGTTTCGCCTGCAGGGCATCTTGAAACCAAAACTACAGGAATATTTTTTTCAACAGCATATTTAATTCCTTCAAATACTGCAGGAGGAACATTACCAACTCCAAGCGCCTCAACAACAATTCCCTCTACACCGCTATCAGCTGAGAACTTAAAAAATTTTTCACTCATTCCTGCATAAACCGTAAGCATATCAACGTTAGAAATAATTTTATCTGTATTTATTGTTTCAAGCTTTCTTGGAATACGATTGAATATAACTCTTCCGTTCTGTACAAAACCGAGGACCCCAAAATCAAGCGAGTAAAAACTATCCACTTCTTCCGTGTAAATTTTTGTTACTTCGCTTGCAGCATTTATCTCACTATTTAAGCAGACAAGTACACCAAGGTTTTTTGGGTTGGGATTTAAACAAATATGTATTGCATCAATAAGATTTCTTGGTCCATCCCAATCGGGTTCTGAACTGTTCTTCATCGAACCGATAACTACAATTGGTATTTCGGTTTTGATGGTAAGATCAAGCAAATAAGCAGTCTCTTCAAGAGTATCGGTTCCGTGTGTAACAATTATTCCCTTATACTTATTATCTTTTAAGAATTCTTTTATTTTGTTGGAAAGGTTGAACATCAGTTCAGGTGTCATATGAGGACCGGGATACTTCCCGAAATCATAACAATCAATTTCTGCCAATTCTCTTGCGTGGGGTATTTTTTCAAGAAGCTCTTCCCCTGAAAAATAAGGAACTGCACCGCCTGTACTTTTATCAATCATCATTGAGAAAGTACCACCGGTAAAAACAATAAGTATTTTTTCCATATAAGTAAAAGTATATTATAAACACATTTTACGCAAAACCTTGGAAAAATGGAGAGGTGGAATAATGGAGCATTGGAGAATCCCTTCAAAAGATTCCAATATTCCAACATTCCCATTATTCCAAATTCCTGAATTTATTCTTACTGACTTGAAGGAGTACTCAATTCCCATTATTTTAGAACCAAATCTTTGGAGATAATTTATGTTAATGGTAGAAGATGTTGATTTAACTCCCAACCCGCATGCTCTTAAGTTTATCTTAAACGAGAAACTGCTTAAGGTTGAAACAAGGCAATTCCCTGATAAAGAATCTGCCATTGAAGATCCTTTTGCAAAAGGCATTTTTGAAATTACCGGTGTTGTTTCTGTTTTTTATATGGATAAATTTGTTACTCTTGAAAAAGCAAAAGATGCTAACTGGGGACAGATACAAAGACCTTTTATAGAATTCCTGAAAACATTTGATATCACTCTTATTCCTGCAGAGAAAGAAATTAAGACAAATGAAAATGAAGGTGAACTTTTAAAACAGATAAATGAAATTCTTAATCACAGGGTAAGGCCTTATCTTGCAAGCGATGGCGGCGGACTTGAAGTTCTTGGAGTTGAAGGAAATAAAGTAATGATAAGATACCAGGGAGCCTGCGGAAGCTGCCCAAGTTCTATAAGCGGAACACTAACTGCGATTGAAGGTTTACTTAAAAGAGATTTGAATCCTGCTCTTGAAGTAGTTGCTGCGTAAAATATTTCACTTTTTTGAGGAGGAGAAATAAAAATTTTCTTCCTCTTTTTTATTCTTTTCTGTAAATTATCTCTACATATTCATCTTAGAATTCTTTAAAATGAAAAAGAAAGAAAAAGAGAATCTCTTCTTCGCCACTCAAAAAATCTTTGGGATTAACATTAAAGTTTTTTCATCTATAAAAGGAATCAGGAATATCTTTCTTAATAATAACATTAAGACGATAAAAAATGTAAACACAACAAAACTCCACCCGGATGATCCATTTATGTTTAATGTATTTACTCAGCTTGAAGAATATTTTAATACTGAAAGAAAAAAGTTTAGCATCCCTTTAGATATAAAAGGTACTGATTTTCAAAAAAAAGTCTGGAGTGAATTGAGCAAGATCCCTTATGGTAAAACTCTTTCCTATAAAAAAATTGCTGAGAAGCTTGGTAATAAAAAAGCATTAAGAGCGGTCGGGCAAGCAAATTCCCAAAACCCTGGTTGCATATTAATTCCCTGTCATCGGGTTATTAATACAAATGGAAAGCTTGGCGGATATTCTGCCGGACTTAAAGTTAAAGAAAGGTTACTTGAGCTTGAAGGAAATTTAAGTCTTGAATTGTTTGAATAGAGAATCTAAAAAAGATAAAAGCGGTTGAATGAGACCGCTCTTATTTAAGATCCGCAACTTTACTTATATCATCAATTTTTACGAATCTTTCATTAAACTTATAAGTACCTTTATCAGTCTTCATTGTTTTAATAAGCTTAACTGTAACTCCAAGTTCTTTTTTCTTAGCTTTAGCTTTGTCTGCAAAAGTCTGTTGTTTAGCCATCTGTATATCTTTCTATTTTTTGTGGATTCAAATATAAAAAAACCGTGTTCTTATCACAATATTGCAGGAATGATTATTGTGTTTCGTTGCTTTATTAGGTTAATATCAGTAGTTTAACAACAAATTTTGAAAGATTTTAATGTTTTTATTAGCAACGATAATCATACTTTCTTACCTAATTGGTTCAATTCCTACTTCTATTATTGTAAGTAAAGCTTTTAAAGGAATAGACATCCGTGAACATGGCAGCGGTAACGCCGGCGGTACAAATGTATTGCGTGTTCTGGGCTGGAAGCATGGACTTTTTGTAATCCTTTTAGATGTATTTAAAGGTGTGCTTGCTGTAGTTCTTATCGCAAGACTTCATTATGGTAATATGCCTTTTCAAAATATAACTCCGTTCGATGATTTTACTTTAGTTCAGATAATTGCCGGAATTTCTGCAGTCGTCGGGCACATCTGGACAATCTTTGCAGGATTTAAAGGCGGGAAAGGAATTGCAACAGCTTTAGGTATGCTCTTGATGATTATTACAGTTGATATGCTTATTGCAATTGGTGTTTTTATTATTGTTGTAACTGTATCAAAATATGTTTCTCTTGGTTCATTGATTGGCACTATAACAGTTCCTCTCTCATTAGTTATCAGGGAAAATATATTTAATGTTGATATACCCGGATATCATACGATTCTTCCTTTTATTATAGCTACCTGCCTTCTGGTAATTTACACGCATCGCAAAAACGTTATTAGAATTTTTAACGGCTCAGAAAACAAACTTAGCTTTAAAAAGAAAGGTAATGATTAATTATAGAATTAACGGATTTTCGAATTACCGAATTTTAATTATGTCACGATCCGGTAATCCGTTTATTCGACAATTCGATAATTTACTAATCCAATGAAAATCTCTGTCTTAGGTTCCGGAGGTTGGGGAACAACTCTCGCTATTTTGCTTCACTATAACGGGCATGATGTAACTCTCTGGGAATACAAAAAAAATTATTCTAAAATTCTTGATAAGACCAGGAAAAATGAACTGTACCTTCCGGGAATCGAAATACCAAAAGAAATAAAAATCACTCACGATCCTGAAGAATCTGCTTCAAACAAAAATATGATTGTGCTTGCAGTACCATCACAATTTTTAAGAAGCGTGGTGAAAAATCTCAGCTACCCGGATATTAAGAATTCAATACTCGTAAGCGTTGCAAAAGGAATTGAAAATAATTCGATGATGACAATGTCCCAGATGCTTAAAGATGTTTTCCCTTTAATTGATGAAGGACAGATTGGCGTTCTTTCAGGACCAAGCCATGCAGAAGAAGTAAGCAGGAAAATTCCAACAGCAATTGTAGCGGCTTCAGGCAATGTTGAAACATCCAAATCAATACAGGTTGCTTTTATGACTGCTTACTTCAGGGTTTATTCATCAATTGATATTGTAGGGGTTGAACTCGGCGGTGCATTTAAAAATGTTATAGCAATCGGTGCCGGGA